>JAZMZS010000031.1:0-2635 GCA_045586105.1 Eubacteriales bacterium
CCATTACCTTGCCGTCCTTGACAGCAGAGATAGAAGAACCGTTGCCGAGGTGGCAGGTGATGATCTTCGTTCCCTCAGCCTTGCCGCCGAGAAGCTTGATGCACTCGCCCGCAACGTAGCGGTGAGAGGTTCCGTGTGCGCCGTAACGGCGGATGGACCAGTCCTCGTACATTTCGTAGGGGATCGGATACATGTATGCGTAGTCGGGCATCGTCTGATGGAACGCGGTGTCAAATACGAGAACCTGGGGGACGTTTGGCATTACGTCAAGGCATCCCCGGATACCCATGATGTGAGCACCCGTGTGAAGGGGAGCAAGATCACGGCAGAGCTCGAGCTTTGCGAGCACGTCATCGGTGAGAAGGACCGATTCGGAGAAGTAAGCGCCTCCGTGGACTATTCTGTGGCCGACGGCCTCGATCTCGTCCATAGAGGATACGCATCCGTATTCAGCCGAAAGAAGACACTCGACGACGAGCTTGGTCGCAACCGAGTGATTGGGGATAGCTACCTCGGCGGAATATTCCTTGCCGGTGAGCAGCTGCTTGTGAGAGATAGTACCGTCGATACCGATCCTGTCGCAAAGTCCCTTTGCAACGACCTTGCCGTTGGTGGTATCAAAGAACTGATACTTGAGCGAGCTTGAGCCCGCGTTTACTACGAGAACGTTCATTGGTGTGATTCCTCCGTAATTGAAAATATGGTATTTATTTCTTAACCATTCTATTATATATCAAGTAAAATTCGTTTTCAAGAGATTTTTTTCTTTTTTGTTTACTTTTATATATGAATGATGTAAAATAAATAAAAGAAGTGCAACGCACCACCGAAGGAACTGAGGGCGAGATCAAAATATCGCTGCTATTTTTTGCCACAAACCACAAAACGAGGTCCGTACATGAAAACAACAGCCGTAATATGCGAGTTTGACCCGCTCCACAGAGGTCACGAATATCTGCTGAGACAAGCCCGCGAGGCAGGCGCGGAGTGCGTCGTCTGCGTTATGTCGGGGGCGTTTTGCCAGCGCGGCGAGCCGAGCACCTTTACTAAGCACACAAGAGCCCGTGCCGCTCTCGGCGCGGGAGCGGATCTCGTGCTTGAGCTTCCTTTTCCCTTTTGCTGTGCGTCCGCGGAATACTTTGCCTCGGGTGCGGTCGGCGTTATTGCCGCAGTCGGAGGGGTGGATACGCTTGCGTTTGGGTGCGAATGCGGGGATGCGGACGAGCTCCTCCTTGCCGCCGAGCGCTGTACGTCAGCCGAGTTTGCCGCCGAATACGAAAAGCTCTCAGCCGAGCACCCGAGCACGGGCGCGGCGGCGCTCTTTGAGCTTTGCTACGCTTCCCTCTACGGGGACGGGAGCATCCTTTCGGGTGCGAACAATATTCTTGCCCTCGAATATATCAAGGCGGCACGCCGCCTCTCACTCGATATTTCCTTTCTTGCCGTAAAGCGCAAGGGCGCGGGGCACGGTGAGCTTTCCGAGGATGGGGAGTTCGTCTCGGCGTCTCTTATCAGAGAAAAGCTCCGTGCGAAAAGCACGGATATCGGCGAGTATCTGCCCGAGGCTGTGCGGGATGTAATTCTCGGGGAGGCTGAACGTATAGCTTCCGAAGCGCCCTCGCTCGAAAGAGCGGAGCGTGCGATCCTTGCTCACTTCCGTCTCAGCGACGGCATATCGTCGGGCGCGGAGCTTTCGGGAGGGCTTGGCAACCGCCTCGCGGACGCCGCCTGCCGTTCGCGCTCGTACGGGGAGTTTTTCGAGCTTGCAAGAACGAAAAAATACACCGACGCGCGCATTCGCCGAGCCGTCGTCTTTTCGATGTGCGGTGTTGCCGACATAGACCTGCATTCCGCACCCGCATATACGACCCTGCTCGCTCTCAACGGGCGCGGGGCGGAGTTCCTTTCGGAGAGAAAGAAGAGCACCGTTATCCCGATAGTGTCAAACCCCGCCATGCTCGGCTCGCTTCCCGAAGAGGCAGAGCGCGCATACACCCTTGCGCGCCGTGCGGAGGGGCTTCGCTCTCTCTGCTGCGGAGGTATCGGGGCGCTCGAGGACGCCCTGCGTATTCCGCCCGTAATTGTAAAGTAATTGTATATTACACGCTTTGCCTTGACAAAGCACGCCCTTTGGTGTACAATAAATATAATAAACACAAAGCTTGAAACGGAGGTAACGGCATGGAAAACGAGAACGTAGAGTTTCTTGAATATAAAGGCAAGGCTCTCGTCCGCCAGGGAGACTCTCTCTGCTACGGAAATATGAGCGACAAGCATATTCTCTCTCTTATGATAATGGCATACAAGAACGTCGGAGGCAAGGAGATCCCCGCAAAGGTGCTGATCCAGGTGCTCTCCACCGATGCGACCAAATCCTTTGCCGAAAGGATCGTCAAGCAGGGCGACAAGGATTCGCTCTTCGACGCTATCGACATCGGCATGATCTGGCTCGAGAGAGCAAACAGCGGTAAGTAATATCCGTCAGGCGCACGCCATCAAAAAAAGACCCCGACGAGGGTCTTTTTTTACCGCATAGGAAATTACGCTCCGCTCAGTGTGATGCCGGCAGTGACCGCTACCCGAAAAGCGTCCTTCCGCCCAAAGCACCCCTCCGCCCTGTCATCCTCGAGGGAGC
>JAZMZS010000032.1:0-11086 GCA_045586105.1 Eubacteriales bacterium
ATACTTATTCTTCCCATCGTGTCGCTTCCCGTTATCATGTCGGTAAGATACGGTATAGACGTATGGGTGTGGTTTAAGACCCTGTTCGGCAATAACGGCTCGAAGATACTCGCAGTTCTCGCCGTTGCGGCAAACTTCCCCTGGTATGCGGTCGCATCCAGCATATTCGGTAAATCCATGGGTAACTTGTTTTCAATAGCAGGGCTTGAGCTTGATCCCAAATGGTATCCGCTGCTCGGCTGCGCTTCCATTCTTCTCGGAACTATCATTGCTCTTGCGGGTAACAACGCGATCAAGTGGATGACGAGAATAATGGTTCCCGCAATGCTCGGCGTCGGCGTTATCGTCGTTATAATCGCTCTTACGAGCGTTCCCATGTCGGATATCATGGCGTACGAGCCTGCACAGGCGACAGAAAATCCGCTTGACGGCTACATGATCGCTCTTGAGGGAGTTATCGCATTTGCATTCTCCTGGACGGCTGCTATGTTCGTGCTTCCGAGACTCTGCAAGAAGGAATCCTCGGGATACTGGGCTACCAGCATCAGCTACGGCGTTATCGCTCCCTTCTTTATATTTGCGGGCGGCGTTATGGCAATAGCACTTTCTGTAAAGACGGGCGGCGCTATGTGGGAGGACGATCCTACCACCATTCTCCGTAACCTCGCATCCCCCGCAGTTGCGCTTCTCTCGCTTATCCTCGTCGGCTTTGCTAACATCGGTACTCAGGCTGTCGGCTCTAACATGAACGCGCTCGTTCTCAAGAGCGCATTCCCGAAGGTCAAGTACTCCACCATGGTAATCATCCTCGGTATCTACGTCGGTGCCCTTACCATCTGGGACAAGGTCGTAGCTTACTTCGGCTCCTTCCTTGCGATCGAGACCTATCTCTACGCTCCCATGATGTCTATACTCTTCGTAGACTTCTTCCTCAGACGTCAGAAGATCGACCTTCGCGAGGCTTACGGCCTCAACGGTGAGAAGAACGGCAAGTACAGATTTACGGGCGGCTTTAATATAGTCAGCTTCGTATGCCTTGCGATCTCCGTGGCCGCAGGCTGTCTCGTGTTCAATCCTATCACCGGAACCATCTATTCCAAGCTTTTCTACGTTCTCACGGGCTCGGGCGTTACCTTTATCGTCGGAGGCGTGCTCTACTTCGTTGCGGCACAGATCCCCGCGCTGAGAAAATACATGAAGATAGACTGATAATTGAATATACCCCCGAAACGGCAGACTCACCCGAGCCTGCCGTTTTTGTTGCATAGGGAGTGTGAAAATACGCTTATGCTAAGAGCTTCAACTGTCCTGTCATCCTCGAGGGCACTTGTGCCCGAAGGATCTGAGGGCGAGCAGAGAGTAACGTTTTTTGCTCTACCGCTCAGATTCTTCGCTCACTGCGTTTCGCTCAAGAATGACAGCGTGGTTGAAACGTTATACATAGCGGGGGTGGAGCGCATCAGAGTGACTGAAGGCACATTTTGTTAATATTATAAACAAATCCGCATATATATTGACAACGGAGGCGTATGATGGTACACTACAGGTGTACTAATACAAGTAGTACACTTGATCACGCGAAGAGGAGGGAACGGATGCTAACGGTCGATAAATACAGTACTGTCCCTATATACGAGCAGATAATCGACGGAATAGAGAAGGACGTTCTTCTCGGTGCTCTGCGGGAGGGAGATGCCGTCCCCTCGGTACGCGAGCTGTCGGTGACCCTCGGCATAAACCCGAACACGATACAAAAGGCGTACGTGGAGCTTGAGCGCAGAGGAATAACCGTGCCCTTGCCGGGGCGCGGGAGCTTTGTCCGCGAGGGAGCCCTTGAGGCTATCAGAGCGGAAGCGAGAAGAAAGCTTGATTCTCTCTACGAATGCTCGCGCGAGCTCAAGCTTGCGGGAGTTGAGCTCGAGGAGCTTATAAAAACGGTAAAAAGAGCCTACGGCTCGGAGGAGGAGAACAAATGATAAGCGCAAATAACGTAACGATGCGTTTTGAGGATTTCGTGGCACTCAAAAACCTCAATTGCAACATCCCGAGCGGATGCATATACGGACTTGTCGGCTCGAACGGAGCGGGAAAGAGCACCTTTCTGCGCCTGATAAGCGGCGTTTACAAGCCCGAGTGCGGGGAGATAACGATAGACGGAGATCCCGTCTACGAAAATCCGCTTGCCAAAAACAAGATAGTGTATATTCCCGACGAGCTGTATTTTCTGCCACAGTCGAACATGAACAAAATGGCGCAGTTCTATAAGGCCATTTACCCGCAGTTTTCGTTTGAGAGATATCTCAATCTGACAAACACCTTCAAGCTCGACCCGACGGCTAATCTCAATACCTTCTCAAAGGGAATGAAGCGCCAGGCGGCAACGATACTCGGACTTTCCACCATGCCGCAGTATCTCTTCTTTGACGAGACCTTCGACGGACTTGATCCCGTCATGAGAAACCTTGTGAAAACAGTCATTTACAACGACGTTATCGAGAGAAACACGACCACGATAATCACCTCGCATTCACTGCGCGAGCTTGAGGATACGTGTGACCAGCTTGCTCTTCTGCACAAGGGCGGTATCGTCTTTGAGAGCGATATACAGAATCTCAAGACCTCGCTCTTTAAGGTTCAGCTTGCCTTTGACCATGAATATTCCCGCGAGAGCTTTACGGGAATAGAGATGCTCAGCTACACGCAGAGCGGCTCGGTCGCAAACTTTATCGTAAGAGGCGACAGGGAAGAGGTCAAGGCGAAGCTAAGCATGATGAATCCGATGTTCATCGACATACTTCCCCTCGGACTTGAGGAGGTATTCATATACGAGATGGAGGCACTCGGATATGCCTTCAAGGACGTTTTGATGTAAGGGGGTGGGAATATGAAAGATCTGTTCAATTTCAAGCTGTATCTTGAGGGACTCAAGAAGATAAAGCTTATCGGTATTGCGGCGGCTATAGTTACCGTAGGTCTCTGTGCGCTTATTCCGATAATCTATATGGCAGATACTCCCGTCAGGGATAATGTCTACAACGTAGAGATAAACGAGTTTGCCCTTGCTCTCGTTGTGATAATGGGCTTCGTTCCGTTCTTTGTAAAGAGCATATTCTCATACCTCAACGGCAGACGGGAGTCTGACTTTTACCACTCGATACCCTACAAGAGACAAACGGTATATACCTCGTTCATGCTGGCGGTGCTGACGTGGACTCTCGGAATAATCACGGCAGCCGTTCTCGTTTGTACGGTGCTGTGGAACGTAGCGCCGGGCGTCAGCTTTGCGGCTTCTACGGTCCCGCTTCTGATAGCGTCGGTGTTTACCGCGTGCCTTATGCTTGCGGGATTTATGGCGGTTGCGATGGCACTTACCGGCACCGCTACGTCTAATATCTTTATTTTCGGTCTGATAGCGTGCTTTTTCCGTTCTGTATGCCTGATGGTGACCTATGCACTCGGCAACGTCGTTTATATCCTTGACGTCTCAGAGACACTCCTTCGCTTCACGGATATAAAGTTTTTCTTCCCCGTAGCGCTGCTTGGTGCGACGATCGACGGTATAGAGCCGTCGGAGGTATACACAAACGTTCCTATGTATATCTACACGATCGTTGTCAGCATCGCCCTGATCCTGCTTGCAGGCTGGCTTTACGTGCGCCGTAAGAGCGAGATGGCGGGAAAGAGCGCACCCTCGAGAAGACTTCAGCACGTGTACAGAATAGCGTTTACCACGCCCTTCGTGCTTCTTGCGTTTACCTTCATCTCGGACGAGATATTCGGACAGGGCGGAATGGATATATCATTCTATATACTTATGACGTTCGTGGTGCTCGCGGTATATTTCCTGTACGAGCTTATAACCACGAAATCTCCGAAAAGCATGCTCAAGTCAGCGCCTTATCTTGTGATACTTCTCGTCATCGGCGTGATCTTTACGGCGGGTATCGGAATCGCGAAGAACGTGGTCCTCTCGAAGACCCCCGAGGCCGACGAGATAGAGAGCGTTACGATAAGCCGGTCGGGACACAGCACGTATATGCCCGAGCAGCTTGATTACGAAACTTTGCAGACGCAGAATATCGAGATAAAGGACAAGGCGGTTCTGAAATATATATCCGATGCGCTCAAGTTCTCGGTCGAGAGCGTTCATAACGGCACGTTCAACACCCGCCGTTACTACGAAACGCCCGACGGCGTTTATACGGATGGCTACAAGGAAACGGGCAAGGAGATATACAAGTACTATACCTTCACCACAGTCAGGATAAAGCTTGAAAACGGTCAGACCATAGGCAGAAAGATCAAGCTCTCCGAGGAGGATATGGCGGGAATGCTCTCGGCTGCCCGAAAGACCGACGAGTATGCAAATGCGTATCTGAAGATCCCCAAGCCGGAGCAGATATACAATATCTTTTGGAATCGGATCGAAGACGATGAAATGAAGAAGGTGTACGAGACCTTCTACGACGAATACACAAATGAGCTCTCGCGCGAGGAGCAGATAGCGTACAAGTCAAGGACGAACAACGTGTTCGGATACAATATCGAATGCAACGGACGAGAGGGACTTACCGCTTATACCTTTGATTTCAGAATAGACACCTCGGTGCCGAAAACCCTCAACGCCTTCGCGGCGGCTATGGCGCGCTCCGAGACGAGCACCGTTTACAGGGACGAAAAGGAAATAAACCTGAACAACAGACAGTCGGTCGGGGAGGTGCTTGAGACTCTTATCGAATCCGAGGGCGACCTTTCTAAGGTCACGGGATCTCAAAGTATCAGCTACAGCAATCTTTCCTTCTCAGCATCACTCTATTCGGACAAGGACAGCTTCAAGGGGTCGTTTTCCTACTTCGCGGGGCAGAATACCGAGAAGGGGGATCCCGATCCCATAGAGGCGGCAGAGTTCTTCTACGAGGCTATGGAGGACGGCAGACTGCGTACCCGCTACGAGGAAGGGGACAACGTGATAACCGTGGACGCTCACTTCTACGTTGAGACTGCGGTCCATATGTCCTACGAGGGCAAGGGTACGGTTGAGTATATAAGCAACCGTGAGAATATATACGGACAGATGCTCTTCTTCTGCGACGATGAGACCGCACGGGAATTCGAGAAATACCTCAACGATAAAGAAGAAATATTTATGGGCGACGTCGTGATAAAGGAAGATTATTACTATGAAGGGTGAACCTATGATATGCTACGCTCCCTCGACCGGTGAGATATCGGTAGACGGAAGGATGCTAAAGCTTCCGAAAAAGGAGCGGGAGCTGCTTACGTATCTTATCGAGCATCCCGACAGAGTGCATACGAAGCGGGAGCTGATAGAGGCGGTGTGGGGATACGATTCCCTCGGTCAGAGCTCAACTCTGACCGTGCACGTCAACCGCCTCAGAAAGAAGATCGAGCGTGATCCCGCCTGCCCCGAGACGATAGAGACCGTCTGGGGCTCGGGCTACCGCGTGCGTTCGGAGCGGATCAAGATCATGTAATGGTCCGGGCGTGTATTTACAGATGAAGGAGTGAAACGAACGTTCTTCGTTCGTTTCACTCCTTGCCTTTTAGGCTATTTCTTTTTGGCTTTGTAAAATGTTGTTTTGCCTTGGTAAAGTGTGTGATTGAACGGTCGGCAAGGGGGCGCTATTCAAAATCTTATGTAAAAAATATCGAAAAATTGTATTTACATAATGTGTTTTTTATTGTATAATCTATATATAATTGCAATGCGGTATACAGTTACCGCTGAAAGGAGTATATATGAAAAAGCTGTTATGTGTTTTGCTGGCGGTGCTTATGCTTGTTCCCGCGCTTGTTTCCTGCGGTAACTCTGCTGTAACCACGGATGCCAATACCCAGGCTCAGAATGAAGGCGACACGACCTCTGCAGAGGAAGTTCCCGACATTCCCGAGGGGGTCAAGTATGACGGACAGGAATTCGTCACTCTCGTTACGGGTACTCTTAATTATTCCGACTTTGACGTAGAGAAGAATGACGGATCTTACGAGTCGGTCAACAACGCTATCACGAAAAGAAACGCCGAGCTCGAGGATAAATACGGCATCAAGTTCAACAACGTGACCAAGTTCGGCACGTCGTTCGGCGACGGCCCCGGCTATAACGAGGTGCTCAAGGACTATAACTCGGGTGTTGCTCAGTATCATCTCTGCATGGTAGGTATCTACGATGCGGCTCAGCTTGCACTCGGACTTTACGTGCAGGATCTCAATGATACAAAGTACATAGATCTTGAAAAGTCATATTGGGATCAGAAGGTAAACGAGGACCTTGCGATCAACGACATCGTATTCTACTCGACCGGAGATATCAGCTTTATAGACAATATCTGCACTCACATGATCATGTTCAACAAGGACCTGCTTAAGTCCCTTGAGCTCGAGTCTCCTTATACACTCGTAGATCAGGATAAGTGGTACTTCGATACCTTCCTTGAGTATATAAAGAAGGGCTCGAAGGAGCTCAACGGCGATGACCAGATGACCGAGCTTGACCAGTACGGTCTTCTCACCTGGAACGACGTTATCCATCAGTCTCTCTTCTCCTCGAGAAACCGCATCTGCTCTATCAATGACAGAGGATATATGTCTCTTACCGTTTACAATGCGACTACAGTTGATCTGATGGCTAAGTACACCTCTCTCTTCTATGATAACAACACTACCTTCAACTATTCGATCAGAATAGCTGATAAGGGACAGTGGGATACCACGAGAAAGGCAATGTTCGATAACGGTCAGGCGCTCTTCTACACGACGCTCTTCACGACTGTTCCCAAGCACCGTGACTCTATGACCGACTTCGGTATCATTCCTTATCCTAAGTTTACCGAGACGCAGACCGACTACGGCCATTACGTCAGCGGAACTCATGCACAGATGCTGTGTATCGAGGCTCACCATACCGACGAGGATATGGATATGATCAGTATGATCGCCGAGGATACCGCATACCTTTCCAAGAAGTACGTTACCCCCGCATACTATGACGATACTCTCGTAGGAAAGCAGGTACGTGACGACGAGTCTATCGGAATGCTCGATATCATCTTTGCAACCAGAGTATATGACGTCGGAGTATACTACAAGATAGGCGCGACCCAGACTATCCACGCTAACATGACTGCCCTTCTTACCACGGGAACAAACGATTTTGCATCGAGATACGAGGCAGTACGTCCCGGAGCGCAGAAGATGATCGAGGATATCAATGCGCAGTTCGAGCAGATAATGAACAACAGAGGATAATTTCCGTATACAGGACTGCAAAAACAAGATAACGAAAACACCCGAAAATACGCTTGCGGTTTTCGGGTGTTTCGATAATTCTGAGAAAAACGGTGAAGCTATGAAAAAACGTTTGTTACTTATACTTTGCGCTCTGCTTGCACTTACCGTGATATGCTCATGCGCAAATGATCCTGCACAGACAGATGCGGGAACACAAGAGGGCTCGGGTACAGCCGATACAGGCACGCAGGATCCGTCCGCCCCCGAGAATCCCGCACCCGACCATCATGTCACCTCCTTTTATGAATTGAATAAGCAGAATAACGCCGAGCTCTCGCACAAGGGAGAGGGCGCGTATGCCAATCTTGAGCTTGATTACAGAAGCCTTGTCAAGCTCGGTGTCAAGGATCTGCAGACCCCGACTGTGTATTACCCGAGACTCAAGCTTATGGCTGACGGAAACTATATAATGTTCTATCAGTACGGCGAGCACGGTGATACCGTGTACTATATCACCTCATCCGACCTTGTATCCTGGTCAAAGCCCCAGCAGCTGTTCATTCACGAGGAGAAGGACGACATCAAGTACGCTACATGTGATGCGGTAGTGCTCGATAACGGTGAGATACTTGCTGTTTGCTCCTACAGACAGGGAAGCACCTATGACGTTACCCCCCACCTCAACGGAATAGTGATGAAAAAGAGCTCGGACAACGGCAAGAGCTGGTCGGAGCAGAAAAAGATCTACGTCGGAACCACCTGGGAGCCTTATCCCATGCAGCTCTCTTCGGGCGAGGTACAGGTGTACTTTACCAATACCACCTGCTACTACAATACCGCAGTAGCAGACGCGTCAACAGGCACCGCAATGGTTCGCTCCACCGACCGCGGAGCGACCTGGTCGGGAGACCTGTCGGTGCCCTACAGCGCACAGATAGTATCCCAGACCGCAACGAGAGTGAGTGCGGGACAGCAGCTTTATTCGGACCAGATGCCCGTCGGCATCGAGCTTCTCGGCTCGCACAAGCTCATGCTTGCACTCGAGACCAGACTTGACAAAGACGGAAATTACCGCATCTCTCTCTCCTATTCGGGAGATAACTGGAAGACCCCGCTCGGCAAGGATGAGGTCGGACCTGCGGAAAAGCAGACGAAGGCATGGACGGGTGCAGCTCCCTATCTTCGTCAGTTTATCTCGGGAGAGGTAGTCTGCGGATATACAAGACAAAACCTTCTCACCTACAGAATGCTTGATTCAGAAGGAAAGAAGTTCTCGTCGGATGAATATAAGCCCTTTGAGGGAATATCCTCCTCGTACTGGGGATCGCTCGAGCTTATCGATACTCATACGCTCGTCGGTGTCGGTGAGACCTTCAACAAGATCACCGTCACAAGAACCGAGCATTCTATCGATTACGGAAAACTCAACCTCAACCACACCATCAAGGCAAACAGCGACGATGCGGTATTCGTCGGAAGCATCTCTCAGGCTCAGGCAAGCGTGAGAGCTGTCAAGGATGCGGGCACGCTCAGCTTCACAATAGACAGACTTGATTACTACCTTGATGAAAAGAACGATACTGTAATGCTCTACATCGCAGATAATAACGATGCGGGATATTACAGAATTACGGTAGGATGCTCGGGAGTTGTAAACTTCGACCGCTTTGACGGAAAGAAGTTCTCCTCTCTTGATAAGTCGGCTGTGACCGCCTCTGTTAAGGTGAACGGTACAGCAGGCTATGATGATGACGAGGATACGGGATATACCGTAGAGATAAGCGTATCCGCAGATGCGCTTGGAAGCCCCTCCGACCTTCGCTTCTGTGCAAATCTTCTGAACACCGACAAGGGCAAGAAATCCGAGATGGATTCCATGACCGGTGTTGATATTATGAAGAAAGATACCTGGGTAAAGGTTGAAATGAATTGACCGATCGCGACTGTCGGCGCTGCAATGCGCCGACAGTCCTTTCTTTTTCTTTATGCTGATATAATTGAATATTATACTTGCAAAAGCGAGTTTGTTGTGGTATCATGTAAAGAGAAGTATCTATTTTTCTTTTGGATGGAAAAGGTGTTTTGAAATGAAAGCTGTACTGTTTTTTTCATACATAGCGGTCATCAGTACTTTAAGCGCGGTAGTGTGCTTTTATGACAAGACTGCGGCAAAGCAGGCGGGAGCCCGTGTGAGAGAGAGCATGCTCTGTGCGCTCGGGGTCATCGGCGGCGCTTTGTGTATGCTTTTGACGATGCTTTCGATAAGACATAAGACACAGCACACGGGTATTATCGTGCTTATGAGCACGGCGGCGCTGATATGGACGCTTGTTTATGCCGTTATGTTCTGCGTGTTGATTTTGTGATCGGATGGCTTGAATACACATGTATTCAGGGGAGATAAGTAATGATAACAAATGACAATGAACGCCTCTCTGCACCTGCGAGGTTTTACGCTTCGAAAGCGTATCTTTGGGTGTGCGCGCTGTCAGCGGCATTAGGCGTCATCTTCAAGCTTGAGCTTGTCTCGGCAGGGATAATTATTCTGCTCATGTCGGGACAGCTTGTCTTTTTGCGGGAATGCGGACGTATGTTCTATCCCGTATCATTTTTGACAGTAACGCTGATGAATCTCATGGGAGATGACATCAGCAGAGCTGCATGGCTGGCGGTGGGACTTGTTCCTTTATTTTCTGCGATGATATATAACATCGTCAGACATAAGAAAAAATTCCGCTTTTCGGGCGTGTTTATACCGATGCTCGCAGTCTCGCTGGCGGTTACCGTCGGCGGAGCGTTCGCGATCTCGCGCGAGGAATACTTCGAGATCGGAAATCTTTATTATGTGCTCTTTCTCGGTTTTTTCATGACCGCTCTCTGCGCAGTTATCTTTACCCTGTGGGACGGCGAGAGTGCGGATAAGCTCGGCGGTGAGTTCGTGTGTGCAATGAGCCACTCGGGAATTTTTCTCGGCGCGGTGTTGCTGCTCTACTACGTGCTCAACCTCAGCGAATTCGAGCAGACAAAGCAGATCGTCGAGATACTCGCACACAACCCATTCCGCAACGTTGCGGTGTCCTATTATATAATGACTATGCCCTTCGTGTTCTACTGCGCGAGGGAAAAGACGAGATATATGCTCGGGGGAGTGCTCGTCTACGTTGCATGTCTGCTCTCGGGCTCGAGAATGGGACTGCTCTTCGGCTCTGCTCAGTTCTTCATATGCATGGTATACTTCATCGTGACCGCAAAGAAGCGCAAGTGGCTTTATGCGGGCGTGCTTGCCGCGCTTGTGGCAGGCGTGCTTATCATGAAGGACGAGATACTCTACTTCTATCTCGGTAGAACCGAGTTCGGCGACGGCTTTATCAGCATGGGCGAATCGAGAATAGAAATGATGCGCCGCTCGGTCATCGATTTTCTGGACGCTCCGATATTCGGGCAGGGGCTCGGATATACGGGCAACGAGGATTGCTACAAGCCCGATCTCTTTGAGATGAACTGGTATCACAATTTTGTATGCCAGATAGTAGGAAGTCTCGGAATTGCGGGAATTCTCGCGTATATGTATCAGTTCTATTACCGACTTGAGCTGTTGCTCAAGCGCACCTCATCCTTCGGATGGCTGATATGCCTGATGTATGTCGGCGTGCTTATGACCGGAATCGTCGATACGAGCATTTTCACTCCGTTCCCGACTGTTCTGTTTCTGAACTGCGCATTTATGATCATCGCAAAGCGCGAGAAGGAGAGAAGGGAATCGGCAACGGCTGTTGCCTGATCGATAAACATACCAAAAAGCCTGCAAGGTAATGTGCCCCCTGTCTACTTGACAAAG
>JAZMZS010000033.1:0-7161 GCA_045586105.1 Eubacteriales bacterium
CCGGGACCTACAAATCCCGTAACGCCCCTGATGTTTCTGACCACGTGCCAGCTTTCGTCTGTCATGACCATCTTTACAAGGACGTAACTCGGGAAGATCTTGCTTTCGACTTCCTTTTCCGTCTCGCCGTCTGTTTCAACGATCGTTTCTACCGGAATGCGGATGTCGAATATAAGATGTCCGAGTCCTCTGTTTTCGACTATCTTCTCAAGATTTGCTTTTACCTTGTTCTCATAACCCGAGTAAGTATGAGCGACATACCATCTCGGTCCTAAGTTCAGTTCATCAAAATCACTCATGACTGCACCCGAACTTAAATAAGACCACCGAGCAAGGAGAGAAGGTTGGAGAACAGATAGTCGAGAATACCTATTGCCGCACCCATGCCGATAACTGCAACAGCAACGACAGCAGTATTGGTCTTTACCGTCTTCCAGGGAGACCAGGAGACCTTCTTGGTTTCGCTGAGAAGATCCTTGAAGAACTTCTTTATACGAGCGAATATAGAAGGCTTGCTGCTCTTTTTCTTAGCAGGCTTATCTGCCTTAGCGGGCTTTTCGACTTTGGTCGTTTCATTAATTTCTGCCATAGTAAAAGCTCCATATCTCGACGGCTGTTTTTTTCTCTTTCACCGAGGCCGCCGTCTTCGGTGAAGGGTGGTAAGAATACTCTTACTTGGATTCCTTGTGGAGAGTATGCTTATGACAGAACGGGCAGTGCTTGTTCATCTCAAGCCTGTCGGGATCGTTTCTCTTGTTCTTCTTCGTGTCATAGTTTCTCTGCTTGCATTCGCTGCACACGAGCGTGACTTTAACTCTGTTATCGTTTTTCATTTCGGCACCTCCTGTTAGAATTTCTGAGCGTAAGCTCAAGCTGTGCGGATATATCCGCCGTACCTCCCTCAATGCCCCCGGGACAAATTGATACGACAAAAAAGCCCCATTGGCAGAGGTAATGCTATTATAGCATCGGGGCGACAGCTTGTCAAGTGTTTTTTTTCATTTTTTGCAAAAGCCGTAAATTTTGTCATTTGTGCACTTTATCTTTCGCGAAGCGTTGAAATTACATATGTAATATGTTATAATGTCGGCGGAAAAACGATCTTCGAGGTGACATTATGGGTACTGAGATAAAACAGTCAGAAGGCGGATATGCCGTAATTACGGATGGCTGTGTCTGCGCGAGGATACTGCCCTGCGAGGGGGCGGAGGACAGTTTCGTGCGCCTGTGCGAAAACGCATTTTTGTGGAAGAGAAGGACGCGCGAGCAGAGGATACATATGCGTATGGAGCTCGTCTGCGAGACCCTTCCTACCTTTACTATGATACCCTCCGTCAGCTATAACGGCAACGGCTGGGGAAGCACGCCCGAGTACGTCGGAGACCGCGCCGAGGACGGAACGCCGTGGTCCTTTGCATGGCACAGAGTGACTATCCCCTCCTGCACCTTCTCGGCGACCCCCGCAGGCTCGGTGGCACTCATGGCGGAGGCAGGCGAGGATACGGCTTGCTCTCTTTATCTTGACGAGGGAAAAGAGAAGCACGTCATAATATACCCCGAGCAGGAGCAGCCCAAGACCCTGCAGCGCCACTTCTGGGGAGAGGCGTATCGGGGGGAGGGAAGAGAAAGAGACGAGTTCAGTGCGATCGTCCTCGCTTATCCCGCAGAGGATAAGCCTATCCGATACGACAAGCTCCTTGATTTTGCGTGGCGCTATTACGGACACCCGATCGACGTGCCTATGCAGCCCGAGCGCATATACGAGCTCGGTATAACTTATACCCGCTATCTCTATCAGAGAATGCCCGACGGCTTTTCGGGCTTCGTCAGCGGAGCACAGTGGTTCAGAGGAAACTGGACCTATCAGAAGAACAACGGACGCTTCGGCCTTAGCTGGGTAGGACAGTCCGCATCTATGGCAAACGCTATGATATATCATTATCTCGTTACGGGCGACCGCGAGGCTCTCGATATGGGAATAGGCGCGCACGACGCGTGGCTGAAATACGGACGGCGCGAGTGCGGGCTTCTTGATTCGAGCATCGACTACGGCGAATGGCGCAAGCTTGAATATCCGCCCGACTATCAGCCGGACCCCTGGAAGCTCGGCGAGGCTCAGTACGAGGATCACAAGGCGTACGGAAAGCGCAGGTTCCGACGCGATGAAAACGGCGTGATCGAGCTTGGCATCGACGCGTGCAACAGCGGCGGAGGAGCTGAGAACTACTTTGAAGCGTACGATCTTGCAAAAAAAGCAGGTATCGACCGCCCCGAATATCTCGAGGCGGCGTACGGCATACTTGATTTTGCCATCACTCAGCAAAACGATGAGGGCAGATACGCAAAGAACTGGAGATACGACGGCAGCGTCATCTCCGCAAACGGCACCATAGGCTGCTTTCTCGTGCTTCCCATGCTCATGGCATACAGGCGCTCGGGAGATAAGAAGTATTACGAAAGCGCTCTGCGCGCCTTTGATTATTATTACGGCTCGCTTGAGCGTGACGGGTTTACTACCGCGGGTGCGCTTGATACCTACTGTATAGACAAGGAATCGGCAAGCCCGCTTCTGCGCGACGCGCTCGCACTCTACGATATGACGGGGGATGAAAGGTATATCACCGCCTCCGAGAATATCGCGCATTATCTCTGTACGTGGCTGATGCACTATACTATCGAATATCCTAAGGACTCGGTGCTCGGGAAAATGGGCTACGATACCTTCGGCTCTACCTCGGTTTCAACGGCGCATCAGGCGCTCGATCAGTACGCGCTGCGTGACGTTATATCCTTTCTTCATCTGTACGAGATCACGGGGAATGTACAATGGAAGGAAAAGGCGCTGACCTTCTACGCCAACGCCTGCCAGTGCATATCCGACGGTACGATGTACGTAAACGGCAGAGTACGTCCCGCAGGCTCGCAGGACGAGGCGATATTCCATACCCGCTGGGGAAGACACGGCGTGCCTCCCTTTATGCCCTCGCAGTGGCTGCCCGCATGGCCTACGGCGTTCCGGATGGAGATACTGAGATGGTATGAGGGAAGGTGGGATATCTTCCGCAGTGGCACCGACTGTATCTCCTCGGCTATACCGCACGCCGAGTAAGCGCGCTTGATTCGTTCATAATTACGTGATATTATAATAAAAAGATCATTAACCTCAGGGAGCGACATATGGAAAACGTCGAAAAACAAAGCTACACCTTCAGACAGAAGGTCGAAAATTTCTTTTACCACTACAAATTCCAGACGATAGCCGCGTGCTTTTTGCTGTTCGTGCTCGTATGGGCGATCGTGACCGCTATAGGCAAGGAGGGCGCCGAGGTGTACCTCGGCTATATCGGTGAGTATTCTTACTCTAACAGCGAAGCGGATGCTCTCGGCGAGAAGATGTCAGACCTGCTCGGCCTTGATGTGGACGGTGACGGAAGGAGCAATATCCAGCTCAACAGATACCACTATTATTCGGATGAGCAGATAAAGGAGCTTTCCGAAAAAGCAAAGGAAAAGGGCGAGGATATCGGCTATTACCCCGTGCTTAACGAAAAGAACTACCGCTATTTTCTGACCGAGCTTGAGGGCGGCAACACCGCCGTGTGGTTCGTGTCAAAGGAAGTGTACGAGATGATGGACAAAAGCACCCTCATGACCGTAGAGGATGCGCTCGGCTATCTTCCCGAGAACGGGGTGGTGGATGAGTACGCAATAGACTGCTCGACCCTGCGCTTCAGCGTGGATACGACGAGAGAGGTCACCTTCAATACCTATCTCATTATCCGGGGAAGCAGAGTGCATTCCTTTATCCAGGGGGAGCAGGAAGCCCGCGCAGAGCTCGAGCGGAGCCTGGCGCTCTACCGTGCGATAGTTGAGTACAAGAAATAAAACGGTAACACAAAAGGCAGAGCTACATAAGATGATAACAGAGAGTGACCTCACTCTCTCGATACACCCGAGCGTGTATGAAATCTAACGGAGGATCATCCTATGAATAATAACAACTGCCTTTGCAATCTTTTCGACAGCTCCAACTGCTGCACCTGGCTCATTATCCTCGCTATCATCATCCTGTTTTTCTCGGGATGCGGATGCGGATGCGGCTGATACGAACAGACCCGTTATGCGGCGGGCGCCCGATGGTGCCCGCCGCATCGTTATTTTTTTGCATACGTACAGATCAATGTTGATTTTTCGATAATTAAATTTTTAACGATCTTTTTGCCCAAAGTGCTTTTGAAGCCGAAAATACGATGCTTTCGTGCGATTTTGTGTATTTTCTTTATAAAACAAGCGCGCGATACGTCTTCTGCACCGCCCGTCATAGTGAGCATGGAGCGATATCGGAAGTTTAAAAAAAGGAAGTAAAATAATCCTATAATACATAAAAATAACTATTTGCCCGCGTTGCGGTTGACAAAAAGTGACGAAGCTATATAATGAGGTTATATAATCCGGCATAGTAATGCAGATCATACAGGGTAAAAAAACAGGGTGTAAAAAAATGCGAATGATGAATGTGGGATACGAAAAGCTGTTCTATATTTCAGGCTCGGTTTGCGATGCATCTCTTCCCTTTGACATCGAGGCTTGCGGACAGACGATACCGAATGCAGCCTACTACATGGAAAGAAACAGAAGCGATCCCGGACCAGAGTGCGTTTGTGTGTTTGAATATGTCATATCGGGAAAGGGATATATCGAGTGCGAGGGAAAAAAATATACCGTTGAGGCGGGGGACTTCTACTACCTTGACAGACACCGCTCACACGTGTACTACCCCGACAAGGAGGATCCGTTTTCCAAGATATGGATCAACGTCAGAGGCAGACTGGCCGAGGCGGTGCTCGAGGTATATTCGGTGCATGAGCCCGTGATAATAGAAAAACTCGATGTGTATGAGGATTTCAGATCGATCTCGGAGCTTGTCAGCGGAATAAGAGAAGAAAACCGTGACGAGATATTTGCGGAGGTCGCCGCGATCCTCACGGGAATTATCATCAAGGCAGGAAGCAAGGCAAGACATAAGGAATTGGTCTGCGGGCTTCCGTATCGGATAAAGGCAATGATCGATAATTCGCCGAGCTTTGATATCACACTCGAGCAGATAGAGAAAAAGCTCTATCTGTCAAAATCATACATTATCCATCTGTTTTCGCGTGAGTTTGGCACCACACCCAAGCAGTATATAATGAAAAAGCGTATAGGAGCTGCCAAGGTGCTTTTGCGAGGCAGCCGCTCGGAGCTGTCCGATATAGCGGAGCAGCTCGGCTTCTCGAGTGTACAGCATTTTTCGGGCGCATTCAAAAAGCATACGGGACAGACCCCCGACAGCTACAGAAAAAGCAAGAATTGAATAGAATGATCTAAGTATAAATATAAAAAGGATCATTTTCTTTGTACGGTCAAAGGAAATGATCCTTTTTTATTGTCGCATAGGAAATTGCGCAATTCTTGTATGCACAAAAATCCCCTCCGCCCTGTCATCCGTCGCCCCGTTCCGACCAAGTGTCGACACCGAAAGAGGTAGCAAGAAGCAGTCATGAGCGCAGCGTTTATTTAAATCAATTGTCTCTTTGCACGCAAACTGTCACTGATGCCAAACCCCTGCGTAAGTGACATCCGCAAGCAGGCACAAAAAAAGGAGGTCTCCTCCCCCCTTACTGATCCGTCATCCGAATTTGTCTTATATCAAGCTGCCGATCATCGTTACGTGTCAACGGTGTCCTCTTCAAAAGCGTGTGATTTCTTTACTGCCTTTGCATTAAATCTGACTATAGCACGTCCCTGCTCAAGGAATATAGCCTTCTGCTCGTCGGAAAAGGTGCGGAATATCCGTATCAGCTCGTCTTCCGCGCATGTGCGGTCCCCGAGCCCGCTTGCGTGATCGAGCAGATAATCCGTGCTGACAGAGAAGTACCCCGCAATTTTCTTTACCGTTTCAAAGTCGGGCTGTCTTATGTTGCGTATGTAATTCCCGAGCGTGGAGGGGGATATGTTCAGAACCTGCGCCATTTCCTTTTGCGAGATCATTTGCTCCTCGAGCAGCTTGCGGATAACATCACCGAACAACATATTTCACCTCAGTTAAGAATTTTTTATATTCTACATCAAAAACACGCTTCGAGGTTCAAAAAACACAAATAGTGTTGACAAACCACAAAATGAATAGTACAATATTCAATATGGATCGACCATCTTTGCATTCTATTAAAATATATTCTAAAAGGAGACGATCACATGAAAAAACTGCTCACCCTTGCCGCCGCGGTCATGACCGTGACCCTCGGCGTGCTTCTTCTCGGCAACATCGGCGCAGTAGAAGCAAATGCCGATACCTACGGCAATCTGACGTACACCGTATCAGACGGAAAGGTAACCATAACAGATTGCAGCACATACGCAACGTCCGTTACCATCCCCGAAGCCATCAGCGGCTATCCCGTGACAAGCATCGGCCGTTATGCATTCTATGACTGCGCAGACCTCAGGAGCATCAGCATCCCCGACGGCGTGAAAAGCATCGGCTATAGGGCATTCCCAAATTGCACAAGCCTCACGAGCATCAACATACCCGACAGTGTGACAAGCATCGGTCAAGAGGCATTCCGTAACTGCACAAGCCTCACGAGAGTAGATATAACCGATATAGCGACATGGTGTAATATTGAGTTTTTCGACTCTTATTCCAATCCGTTATATTATGCAGAGAATCTGTATTTAAACGGAGCTCTCGTTACAGACTTGATTATCCCCGACGGTGTGACAAGCATCGGGAGTTCTGCATTCCGTAACTGCAGTAGCCTCACGAGCATCAGCATTCCCGACGGTGTGACAAGCATCGGCAATTATGCATTCTATGGCTGCAGTAGCCTCACAAGTATTGTCATCCCCGACAGTGTAACAAGCATCGGCTCTTATGCGTTCTATGGCTGCAGTAGCCTCACGAGCATCAGCATCCCCGACAGTGTGACAAGCATCGACGAGTATGCGTTCTATGGCTGCAGTAGCCTCACGAGCATCAATATCCCAAGCAGCGTAACAAACATCGACGAGTATGCGTTCTATGGCTGCAGTAGCCTCACGAGCATCAGCATTCCCGACGGTGTGACAAGCATCGGCAATTATGCATTCTATGGCTGCAGTAGCCTCACAAGTATTGTC
>JAZMZS010000034.1:0-3398 GCA_045586105.1 Eubacteriales bacterium
TCTGTAAGAAGTGTATTTGTTGTGCAAAATATATTAAAATATATGTAAATGTTTGTAAAATAACTATAAACTTGTAGATTGACTAATATTTAACAGAGTAGTATAATAGATAGGTAAGTCTAAAAATATCGGCTTTTTCCGAGTTGAATACAGACACAAAAAAATGAAAGAGGAATATGGAAATGTCAACGACCCTTTTGGCTTTACTTGCGTTTTTGCCCATTCTGGTAACTATCATTTTGATGACCGCATTCAACCAGCCTGCCAAGAGAGCGCTTCCCATAGCATGGGCACTCTGCGTTATCATCGGCGTAGTCTTCTGGAAGATGGATATTCTCACCGTTGCGGCTCAGACCATTGCAGGCTTTTTGAACTCGCTTGACGCTACTCTCGTTATCTTCGGCGCAATACTTGTTATGAATACCCTCAAGAAGTCGGGCGCTATGAACAGCATCAAGGCAGGCTTTAAGTCGGTATCCGACGATAAGAGGATACAGGCAATAATCATCGGATTTATGTTTGGGTCCTTTATCGAGGGCGGTGCAGGCTACGGTACTCCCGCGGCTCTCGCAGGTCCGCTTCTTGTCAGCCTCGGATTTCCTCCTCTTGCGGCGGCAACCGTAGCGCTTATCTATGACAGTGCGGCAGTTTCCTTCGGTGCGGTCGGCACTCCCGTCAATACCTCTATGAGCCAGCTCAAGGATACCCTTGCAGCGGGCAATATAGATTTTAACGAATATCTGTCCGAGCTTACTCTTTGGTCGGCTATCCCTCACATGGTATTCGCTATATTCCTTCCCTTCGTTGGAATTGCAGTCCTTACCAAGTTCTTCGGAAAGGAAAGATCCTTCAAGCCTGCGCTTGAGGTGCTTCCCTTTGCTATCTTTGCAGGCCTTGCATTCTCCGTGCCTTATCTTCTTATTGCGGCAGTGCTTGGTCCTGAGTTCCCCTCTCTCTTCTCTGCGATCATCGGTCTTGTTATTACCATACTTGCCGCAAGAGCAGGCTTCCTCGTTCCTAAAAAGACTTGGGGCTTTGCGGACGCTTCCGAGTGGGATGAATCATGGAAGAGCAAGAGCGCAGGCAAGGAGGAGCAGAGCGAAGGAAAGCCTATGTCGCTTATCCTTGCATGGATGCCCTACGTTATAATCGCGCTCCTTCTCGTGATAACGAGGATCGACGCTATCGGACTTAAGAGCATCCTTTCGAACGATATTGCTATCAGCACGGGCGATATCTTCGGAGTAAAGAACGCAAGCTACACCTTCAAGCCCGCGTGGCTCCCCGGTATAGTACCCTTTATGCTTGTTGCACTTGTCACCATTCCCATGCATAAGATGTCCGCTAAAGCGGTCAAGGAAGCGTGGGCAGATTCGCTCAAGCAGATCGCAAGCGCAGCTATTGCAATTGCATTCGGCGTTGCCCTCGTTCAGATCATGAAGAATTCCGCAACTGCAGACATGAAGGGCATGATGACGGTAATGGCAGAGTTCCTCGCGGGAATTGCAGGAAAAGCGTACCTCGTTATCGCTCCCTTCATCGGCGTGCTCGGTGCGTTTATATCGGGCTCGAACACGGTATCGAACATTCTCTTTACTAACCTCCAGTACGATACCGCACTTAACCTCCAGCTCTCGACAGTTGCTATCGTAGCACTTCAGGTCGTCGGCGGTGCTATAGGTAATATCACCTGCATCAACAACGTCGTTGCCGCTTGTGCTACCGTTGGAACTACGGGCTCCGAGGGTAAGATCATAAAGACTAATATTATTCCCATGATCTTATATACGATAGTTGCACTTCTCACCGTTTTGCTTCTCGTAAACGTCCTCGGCTTCGCTCCCAAGTATTGATCTTAAATAAACGTATAAACGGAAAAAGCATCCTTCGAGGGATGCTTTTTCTCTTTGATGACGGGCGGCGCCCTTCGCTCAGATCCTCATCAAGATCGGGCACATTTTTGAAAATGCGTTTTTCATCGGAGCGAGAAATCGGCGCGCCTTTTTCTTTATCTCGTTTGCGCGGCGGATGTAAGAGCGGATAGCACGTACCTCCTCCTCGTCGATGCCAAGGGTAAGCTTGAACCAGATAAAAGCCGAGAGCATGACCGCACTGAATATCACTGTAAAGACGACGGTCGCCGCTACGGACAGCTTGAGAAGAGATGATACGGAGAGACCGAGAATTATTGTTAAAAGCATTTTATATACCTTCCTTTCCTTACCTTGTGACTGTATTATACAAGACTAAGTGTCCCATATTAGGGCTGTATTCTACAATTGGGTACTTTTTGAATTTTGAAAATCTGAAATTCCGCATAAGAATGCGCGTTCCGAGACTTTTTTATTTTTAAAAAAATGGAAAATATTTTAGAAAAAGTATTGCTATTTTGTATCAGGTGTGATATAATATAGATAGAGAAAAAAACACTTTTTAAGAGGTATTTGTTATGAAAAGCAACATCAAAGATATTCTTGGACTTGTAGAACAGCTCTCGGCCGGCAAGAAAAATCAGCTTATAGAACAGATCATGCAAATGATGGAGAATCCCACCAAGAACGGTTGCGACTCCATGGTGGAAGAATATCTTAACGGTTGCCCGGACTGCCCTCTTTGCGGTGCAAAAGCGCAGCTTAAGAACATTGTAAAAAGAGGAACAAAGGCAAATGGCGCACAAAGATATTATTGCAAAAACTGCGGCCGCTATTTTGTTTCCACGACCAACACTGCGTTTTCTCGCACACACAAATCAGCTGACACTTGGAAGAAATTTATTGCAATGACCATTGACGGAAAAAGCATAGTCAAGTGTGCTTGCGAATGCAAATTGTCTACTCAAACAGCATTTACTTGGAGACACAAGGTTCTTAATGCGTTCAAAGTAAATCAGAGCTCCACTATGATGGAGGGCAATGTTGAAATAGATGAAATGCTCATACCAATCAGTTATAAGGGAAATCATATAAAAGGTAGTTTTTACGGACGCAAGAAGGGCGAAGGTGTCAATACCAATATGCCCCGACAGGCGTATGAGCGAGGAACAGACAACCGTTCTTCATCTTCTAAAGATAAAGCATGCATTTTCTGTATGGTGCAGGATGGAAATAAAGGTTATTACGCAGACGTGCCGGGTGTTGGTTTTATGAATAACAAAATGCTGGATATCACGATTGGAAAACACACTAACCGTGAAAAAGCATTGATTGTTGCAGATCAATACAAGCTTACAAAAAAATATCTTAAGGATTGTGAATATAATTATATAACCCTTGCTTCTAATAGTACAAATTATAACAATGACCATAAGCCCGAAATAACAGAGGATGGATTGCATATGCAACACGTAAATGCATTGCATCATCATATTCGACTGTTTCTATCCAAGTATTGTGGGGTTA
>JAZMZS010000035.1:0-9079 GCA_045586105.1 Eubacteriales bacterium
TCTTCCTTCATGTTTGCGTATGCAAACATATCACACACCGAAGGTGTATATCACGCCCGAAGGGCATATCACGCGACCGACGGGAGCATATCATTACGTCCGTAGGACGTACCTTCCCCGCTGGGGAAGGCTTTGGTGCAAGCTCGTTATTTTTACAACAAATCCGATTTTCGCAAAGGGCGAAAATCTTCCTTCATGTTTGCGTATGCAAACATATCACACACCGAAGGTGTATATCACGCCCGAAGGGCATATCACGCGACCGACGGGAGCATATCATTACGTCCGTAGGACGTACCTTCCCCCGCTGGGGAAGGCTTTGGTGCGCGCAGTGGCTGGAGTTGGTGTTCCTTTCGGGGCGACGCCAATACGTTCGTCGTTTAAACTTTCTCACACAAAAAAGGAGATATAACCATGGATATCATCAAAAGCATTGCCGATGCGGGTGTAATTGCATCCGTTTCATCACTTGAAAACGCAAAAAAGATGGCAGAGGCGGGCGTTGGTGCGCTTATCGCAGACACAGCCGCTCTTGCTCTTGAGATCAAAGCCGCACTTCCCTCAATTACGACAGGATGCCGTGAGATAGCGGAGGGCGCGGACTTTCATTTAGGCGAGGTTCACTGCCCCAAGTGCGTCGAAAGAGTCAGACGCGCGGGCACCGCTCTTGCCGCAACCGCAAAAAATGCCGACGACGCCGCTAAAATGGCGGGGCTCGGCGCTGACGTTATTGCTTTCGTTGACGCTGATGCAAACGGCGGTATCGCCATGCTCGGTGCTATGTCGGTTGCCGCTCCCGAGGCGAAGTTTATCGTTACCGGTGCCTCCGACGGACTTTCCTACACCGCAATTCCCGCATGTATCGGCTGGGTAGACGCTGATATCGACTCCGCTGAGGATATTTCTGCCGAGGCAAATGCAAAAATGTACGCTTCGCTCGGACTTACGCTTGCTCACGTCGGCATAAATGCCGAATGTGAGGCTGAGGCTATCGAGGTCTCCACCGCTTACGCTAAGCTTCTCGGAATAAAGCAGAAAACGGGCAACTCCTCCTGCTTTGCGGGCAGCTGGGTAGAGGTCATGAAGACCCCTTATCTCGGCGAGCACGGACACATCGCCATCGGAACCAAGTCCCTTCCGCGCGCTATCGCGTTCTATAACAGAATAGGCGTGGAATTCAATATGGACACCGCGAAGCCCGTGGCTATATACTTTGCCGACGATATCGGCGGCTTTGCTATTCATTTAGTTCAGAAATGATCCCCTTTTCCCTGCCCTTCCCCCCGCATTAAATCTATTGGTTGATCACGGAGGTCAGTATGGACATCGATCACGGAGCTTCAAACGGCGTTGTTCTCGATGCATGGGGCTTGCCCTACGGGGTACCCGCAGAGGACGGATGCTGCAAAAAACAACCGCAAAGGACCGTAAGGCTGTGCTTTCACAGCGATAAATTCACCCCTCGGGCGTACACGGTGCTCAGCATCCTGACGGGAAGCCTGCTTCTGTGTGCTTCGCTTCTCCTCGTACTACTACCCGGAATAGCTCTTTTTGAAGCCGTCTCCCAAGCGATCGGAGACTTGACAGAAAGATTTTTCGGGCAAGGCGTCAGCGTTCCCTCTGCCGCCGAGCTTTTTAGCGGGAAGCTGCATGATGAATCCACCCTCCTCGCCGGAGGGCTGCTGCTGATGCCGTTTTTTCTTATCATCCCGATCGCGCTGACAGTCAAGCTGATAAAATGCATCGCCTCTCTTGCAAGGGAGGGACACAGGATGCAATTCGGTCCTGTGACAGGCGCGCTTTCGCTGTTCTTTATCATGCTGTTCTTCGCCGAGGTCTTCGGAAGCGAGGGTCTGCTCAGGGCGGCAAGCGCGGGAATACCTGCGGCAATTGCCGCAGCGGCTCTCATTGCGGTATATGCGGTACTGCGCCTGTTAGAGGCGGACATAGCTCAAAGGAAGCTTTCCTTTGCCTTTTCCTGCGCCGCATGCGTGCTGTCGATAGTCATGTTCTTTTGCCCGATCGGGGATCTTGCCTCGTTTGAAATAAGTGTTCTCCCCGAGCTCATCTTTGATCTTTCCGAGCTCTGCACCTATGAATATATGCTCGGAACGCTCACTCCCACAGGAACTGCGGAAGCGATGCTCTTTGAAAATTCGGTGTTCTCGAACAGCTTCCCCGCACCGATCGCTGTCGTATTCTTCTTTATCCTGCAGCTGATAGCTGTGCTTACGTCGGATGTGCTTCCGATAGCAGCCCTCTCTCTCACGGGGTATTTTGTATATTCGATGACCGAGCCGCACTATATGCAGTATTATTATCTCAAATGTGCAAAGCGTGCCGCCGTCGTCATGCTTACCGCTTGTGCAGCCTCGATACTTTCGGTGGTCTTGCTTTACATAGAGAGCATGCTCGCCTCTTCCTTTGTCAGCGTGAAGCTGAATATTCCCGCAATGATACTGACGGTCTGTCTGTATGCGGTCATGCTCGTGCTTGTGTGGCTCCCGTGGAGGGCATACAAAAAGCAATACGCCCGCCGCTGTGCGGAATATGAGTTAACTAAGGGAGGCAGAACAGCATGACAGATCTACTCAAGGAAACTAATCCCTCTCCGGTCAATGTACCCAACGCCTCCGAGCCCGCAATTGCGAACGTCGCAACCAAGGAAAGCCTCTATTCGAGGGCTCTGCTCCTGCTCGAGAGCCGTGATTTTGAAAAAGCGGGCGTATACTTCGAGCGTGTGCTCGATGCCGACCCGCACTCAGCCTCCGCCTATATGGGCGCTCTGCTTGCCGCATACGGCTGTGTCGGTGAAAGCGAGCTTGTCGGATGTACGCACTCCGACTGGACGGATGATGCGAGATTTGCCAATGCCGTCCGCTTCGCTGACGGGGAGCAGAAAAAAGCATACGAGGAGCTTCTCGCCAAGCGAAAGGCGAGCTACGGCGCTCTTGCCGCAGCCGCACTCGAAGAGAAGAACTGCGAGCGGTGTATATTCTGGTGTGAAAAGCACCTGCAGCACTTCCCCGATGACAAAAGCATCCGACTGACGAGGATGCTTGCCGCGTTCGGCTCCTCTGACATGAACGAGCTGTATGAGCACTGCACCGAGAATGCACTTTCGCTCAGCGCATCAGAGGAATACAGGGATGTAACAGCATACCTCGCCGAGGATGACCGTGCAAGCCTCGAAAGACTCGCCCGCAGCATCGATATTGCCAATTCCGACAAAAAGCGCACTACGGCTTATTCGGATACAAGGCTCTATATGTCGGGCAGGGTGAATTCCCTGAAAAACAAAGCACAGGAGCTCAGGCGCGACCGCTACAGAGATCACGTCAAGGAAGCGGAATATATAGAGGCGCTGAGAAACAGCAACGGCAAATTCTACGGCTCGAACCCGTTTTTGCTTGTTCTGGCGGTGCTTCTGTGGGCAATACCTTTTTACATGATGATCTACCTTATCGGAAATACAGCTTACTCTGTCGATGACACGGCAGCCTTCTTCGCTATATTTTTCGTTATGTTCGGGGTCTTTGTTGCAATACTTCTTATATCAAGGCTGATACGCGCTTATGCGCAGGCTGCGAAAAGGAGCTATTATGCACAGCTCTGCCGTGAGACCGCCGACAGCATCGATGAGAATGAGGCTCTGCTCGCAGAGGCGGAGGAGCGCGCGGCTGCAGCTGAGCGCTATCTGTCGGAATTTCTCGGGAATACGGGCATTCCTGTCGAGAGGATCGAGGGATGCAGACGGGAATTTGACGAGCTGTTCAACCAGAATGACGATCAGAAGAAAGGTTAATGCTATGAAAAAGCTTCTTTGCTATGCACTTGTGCTGTCAGCGGTGATATCGCTTTCGTCCTGTGCCGGTATCGGCGCGTATCTGCTCAATAACGATAACACTCAGCCCGACCCGTTCCCGCTCATCTCTTATGCTCCGGGCACGGACGGGGCTCCCGAAAACCGGGACACGTCGCCCAAGACCACCGTGCGCGTTCCGGATGAAACGGAAACGGCAAGCGCGGGCGCGGTTACGAAAAAGCCTGCCGCAACAAAAGCGCCCGTTGTGACAAAGGCGCCTGTTGTGACAGAGGCTCCTGCCGATCCAAACGAAATACAGATATATACACAGTACCTGAAGGCGGGGGAGCTTGCCAGGATCGGGTGCAATCAATATTCCGAATTAGAATTTACCCTCGCGGACATGAACGGTGACGGAACACGCGAATTGCTGCTCAAGGAAATGGATGAGAGCTTTCTTTATACTATAAAAAACGGAGCCGTGGTCCTGCTCAAGGAGAATATGTATTCCGAGGCTGCAAGATATTTTGACAGCAGCTGGCAGATGGAAAAGGACGCTAAGACGGGAAGGGTAATATTATCCTACCGCTCAGATCGGTACAGCTACGATGACGAGCATCTGATAGAATCTACCCGCAACCGCTACGTTTATGACGGCTCTTCGCTAAAGAAGGATGCAGGCATAACGGGAGACTTCAAGACGATCACACCACAGAGGGGCACGTACAAAAAGCCCCTCGGGGTGTAAATGAAGCAAGGGCAGTATTTACTATCACTTCGCCGACAGGCGGTACTTCACCCACCGCAGGTGCATATTGTGACAATCATTCCTTACGCATTTCCCCATGCGGCAAAAAAACACATGACGGCGCTGTCATGTGTTTTTCTTTTTTTATAAAAGCATCAGCCGTCCTTAAGCTCGCGGACGGTATGCGCTCTTGCGGGAGCCTCAACGTAATCGCACAGCGCATCGGGGCTGTCGGTGGTGAAGTACAGCTCACGGCAGTTGCCGCGGATGAAGCTCTTGCCGATACACTCCTCCATAAAGGCGTTCATTTCGTCATAATAGCCGCGGATGTTGTATATCGCTATCGGCTTGTTATGGCGGCAGAGCTGCTTGAGCGTGAGTATCTCGAAGAATTCCTCGAGAGTTCCTATTCCGCCGGGCACTATAACGAAGGCATCCGCGTTATCCTCCATTATCTGCTTTCTTTCTCTCATGGTGTCGGGCATTATCAGCTCGTCGCAGAAATCACATATCTCCTCGACCGTCTCTTGCTCAAAGAACTTGGGAATAACGCCGATAATATGCGCTCCGCCGTCGCGGAAGCCCCTTGCCGCCGCACCCATCAGTCCGTTTCCGCCTCCGCCGAAGACAAGGCTGTGCCCGCGGTCTGCGAGCGTTTTTCCGAGCTGCTCGACCCTGCTTATATATTCGGGGTCGATCGTCGGGGATGCCGCACCGTATACGCAAATTCTCATATTCATCACCTCGGTTTTATTTTAACAATATACAATATACTTTGTCAATAGGAAATTTATTCGCTCTGCCGCGCGAGTGAATTTGCATATAATTTGCAAATTCGGTTGACTTTGCGCTCTGTTAGTGATAAAATGCTCATGTGCGATTGCAAAGGACACATTTTTTCGCACAAAAAGGAAGGTCACAGCAAACATGAAAAGCTACAACACCAAGCGCAAGGAGCAGATACTCAAGGCGCTCAGAGCCTCCTCGGAGCTCGTCAGCGCCCATGACATATACACACGCCTGACCGAGAGCGGAGCGGAAATGAACCTTACGACGGTCTACCGTAATCTCGATGCCATGACAAGGGACGGGGTGCTGATGAAGTATTCCGACCCGAACACGGGAGCCGCCTCCTACAAGTACGCGGGCGAGGAGGGCGGATGCCTCGGGCATCTTCACGCCAAGTGCACCGAATGCGGCAAGCTCGTTCACCTCGACTGCTCGTTTATGCACGATACCCTCGAGCATGCACAAAGGGAGCACGGTTTTTTTCTCTCATGTGAGCAGACGATACTGCTCGGTGTATGCGCCGAATGCAGAGAGGAGAGGGGAAAGTGAAAGGACACACACTCATCGGGCGGATGACTGCGCTCATTCTCCTTGCGGCGCTTCTTTGTATTTGCACAGCGGGATGCGCCGACAGAGACGAGCGTGACGTGATAGTATGCTCGAGCTTTGTTATTTATGACTGGGTAACGAACATTCTCGGAGAGGATGCACAGGAATGGAGCATCCGCCTGCTCGGGGCGAAGGGCGCCGACATTCACAGCTACCAGCCGACCGTGCGGGATATTGCCGCCACGGCGCAATGCCGTGTGTTCATCCGTAACGGCGGAGAGTCCGAGACCTGGGCGCCAAAAATGACCGAGGCGGCAAAAAACTCGGGCATGCTTGAGCTCTCGCTGTGCGATCGGCTCGAGGAGAAGCTCTGCGCAGAGGCGGAGCATTCCGGGCATTCCGGGCATTCGCACGAGGGACACGCTCATGACAGCCACGCTCATGAATATGACGAGCACATATGGCTTTCCTTTGAATATGCAAAGGACAGCGTAATCCTGATAGCGCGCACGCTCTCGGAGGCAAAGCCCGAGCGGGCGGATGTATATTCCGAGAACGCACGCCTGTATTCGGAGAAAATATCAGCCGTTGAAAAAAAGTACCGTGAGCTTGCCGACAGCGCAAAAAGCAAGGCGGCGGTTCTCTGCGACCGCGATCCGTTCGAATATCTGTGGGAATTCATGGGAATAGAATGCGAGGCGGCATTCGAAGGCTGCTCAGCCGAGAGCGAGGCGGGCTTTTCGGTAGTCTCCCGCCTTGCAGAGAAAATAGACGAGACCTCTGCGGGATACGTGCTTGTGTGCGAATCCTCGGACGGAAGGATAGCGGATGCGGTAATTTCCGCAACGAAGGAAAAAAACGCCTCCGTCCTCACGCTGAATTCAATGCAGTCCGCCGTCATAGGAGATGCGGGCTATATCGAAATGCTCGAGAGCAATCTCGAGGTGCTGAGGAGCGCCCTTCTGCCTTCGGCGGAGTGAAGTTCCATCCCCGCTGTCATCCTCGAGGGAGGGTTTTGCAGACGGGGTTCCCCAAGTGATGCTTGTATCGCTTGGGGGTTCGCAGCGACACGCCTATCATTTGTTAAGCGTGGAAAGGCGTGGAGCGAGTCGTATGGCTCAGCGAGGCGAAGCCTCGCTCGATAACGACGTTACTTTTACGATACCGCTACGAGCGCGGGGGCGCGAGCTTGGGGCGTTAGTGTGAATACCCCCTTACATCAGTAACGCACAAAGAAGGGTTTTACCTTTGTCCAATTCATAAAGATTTTTGGAGAGGGGTCCGGGGAGAACCTTTTGCAAAAGGTTCTCTCCCGGCTCTCCCCGCCATTCCCGCATATTCCAAAATCAAGGAGAAACACATGACCATACTCAAATGCAGCGAGCTTTTGCTCGGATATGACAAAAAGGCAATAGCACCGCCGATATCACTCGAGGTACGGGCGGGGGACTTTATTGCGATCACGGGCGAGAACGGTGCCGGAAAGTCCACTCTCGTCAAGACCCTGCTCGGGCTGATACCGCCGCTTTCGGGCGAGGTAATATTCGAGGGCGGAGCGACGCGCCGCGACATCGGATATCTGCCTCAGAGTGCGTTCATAGCGCGGGATTTTCCCGCTTCCGTATACGAGGTGGTGCTGTCGGGATGCATCGGAAAGGCGGACAGCTTTCCCTTTTACAAAAAACATCACCGCGCGCTTGCCCGTGCGAACATGCAGAGGCTCGGAATAACAGAGCTGTCGGGCAGGTGCTTCTCGGAGCTGTCGGGCGGACAGGCGCAAAGGGTGCTGTTGTGCCGTGCGCTGTGTGCGGCGGGAAAGCTTCTTTTGCTTGACGAGCCCGTGCAGGGGCTGGATCCCGCGGCGACACACGAAATGTACGATGCGGTCTCCGATCTTAACCGCCGTGACAGCATGGCGGTGCTGATGGTCTCGCATGACATCTGCACCACCCTCGGCTATGCGACACATATACTTCACCTCGGGCGGGAGGAGATATTCTTCGGAGACGTCGAGGAATACCGCCGCTCCGAGGTCGGGCACGAGTTTATATTCGCTCACGGCGGAATTTGCGACTGCGATGAGCATTCGCACTCTCACGGCAAGAGCGCAGATGACAGCGGGGAGGTGCAGGCATGATCAGCGCATCCGAATTTTTCTCGTATTTTTCATATTCTTACGTCCAAAACGCCCTGCTCGTCGGCGTGCTGGTTGCGCTTTCCGCTTCTCTGCTCGGCGTGGTGCTGGTGCTAAAGCGCTATTCATATCTCGGCGACGGTCTCTCGCACGTTGCCTTCGGTGCGACCGCTCTTGCTACAGTCATAAACATGGCTGACACGATACTTGTGGTAATGCCTGTCACGGTGATCGTTGCCGTTCTTCTGCTCGGGCGCGGAGAAGGCAAAAGGATCCGCGGCGATGCCGCCCTCGCCATGCTCAGTGTCGGGTCGCTCGCGGTAGGCTACATTCTGCTCAACCTCTTCCCGTCATCCTCGAACATCGCGGGAGACGTGTGCTCGTCGCTTTTCGGCTCGTCATCGATCCTTACACTCGGTCAGCGCGACGTTGCGGTAAGCGTGGTAATGAGTGCCGTTGTGGCAGGGGTGTTTCTGCTTTTCTTCAACAAGATATTCGCGCTCACCTTTGACCCTGCGTTCATGCAGTCGGCAGGCGGAAACGCGAGGCGCTATGATCTGCTTCTGGCAATTCTGTGTGCCGTGGTGATCTCTCTCTCGATGCGCCTGGTCGGGTCGCTTCTCGTCTCGGCGCTGATAATCTTCCCCGCGATCTCGGCTATGTGTGTGTTTCGCAGCTTCCGCCGCTGTATCGTCTGCTCCGCGGTGATCGGCGTGGTGTGTGCTCTGCTCGGGATGACCGTCTCAATGCTCTTCGGCACTCCCTCGGGTGCGAGCATAGTTCTCTGCGACATAATCGCCTTCTGCCTGTGCAAGCTGATCGGAAGGTAGATAATACGGCATAACAAGGCACCTACGGTGCGTGAAATGCTCCCTTCGGGAGCGCGAAATTCTGCCTCGGCAGAGCGATATGTGCCTACGGCACGCGATATGTTTGCTTCGCAAACGTGAAGGAAGATTTTCGCTTGAGCGAAAATCGAGTTTATTATAAAGGTGAAGATACTTTCTACTCGCCCTCAGATCCTTCGGTCGCTTCGCTCCCTCGAGGATGACAG
>JAZMZS010000036.1:0-9202 GCA_045586105.1 Eubacteriales bacterium
TTTTCGAGATATCTGTAAACATCCTTTTTATTATACCCGTTTACTGCACTTCGAAATACAACATTTTCGTTATTCATATCAGACCTCGGAACTTATGGTTTATTTTATCCCTATAATATCATATTTTCAGACATAAATCAAGATAAAAATCACTTATGCGCCCCAAAATCGTTTATGTCATCGATCTCGCTTTCGGTTATGTCATCAAAGGATCTGTTTATATCCGTATATGCCTCGGGTATATCGCCTACAATGACCGATTCACACAGCAGATATTTCATTTTGATCGGCAGGGTAACGCTCCTCATCGGCATCGACACCTTCACGTCAAGCTCGTATGTGATATATAACTCAAAAAGCGTTTGATTTATACCTCTTTCGATAAAGTCAGTTTCGACACGACTTATAAAGTTTTCGCTCGAAATCACTCTGAATCTCAGCCTCGGGCCTCTTGCGTACAGCATTTCATTATTGAAAATACATCCAAGCGGCAAAACCACTTCTTTTATTTGTGCACTCTCCGTGCCTTCAATGATACTTTTTCCGATACTGAAGCGAACATAATTTACGGCATTTACATTTGCTTTGATCGATGATACCTTGTTCTCCTGTGTATAAGTAATGGTTATAAATTCCTCATGATCATTTTCTTCAATATACGAGATAACTGCGTTGGTTATTAGCTCATTCATCTCGCGGTTAATGTACGCTGACGCTCCCGCTGATAATGCCGGGAAAACTGTTGTAGTATATGTGACAGAAAGACAGAAAAAAAGGATAATGGTCAGGATAAGAGTAGCCGAAAGCATTTGCGTTCTTTTACTTCTGCGATGGTTTCGTTTGTATTTCATAGCTGACCTCATTGCTGTTGATCTTATTTTAGTTTATGAAAAAAGTACACACTCGGTCATAATTCCGAGTGTGTGCAGTATCATCTGTCTTTCGAGTCATTTGTTTTATTCATAACAGAAGCGCTTATGCTTGACAGCGGATTTGAGCTCATAGCGCTTTCCATATTGTCATCGCTTACATGTGTATAGATCTGTGTTGTGTTGAGCTGCTCGTGTCCGAGTATATCCTTGAGCACCCTTACGTCTACTTGTCCGCTTTGATACATGAGAGTTGCGGCGGTGTGTCTGAGCTTATGTGTGGAAAAGCCCTTATATTCAAGACCCGCAAGCTTAAGATATTTATATACTATATATTGAACGGTCTTTGGGCTGATTCGATTTCCTCTTGAGGACAAGAAGAGCGGGGAAGGTCCTTGTTTTGTGTCTTCTTGTTGTTCTTTTGTCCTTAAATGTTCAATAAGTGCACTTTTGCATGCGTCATTTAAGTATATGATACGCTCCTTTGCTCCTTTTCCCGTGACCTTGACGCATCTAAGCTCAGAGTCGAGATGGTGTATATCAATGTTCACAAGCTCACTCAAACGCATTCCGCAGTTTAAAAACAAAGTAATGATCGCGTAATCGCGTTGTTTTGTTTTACTCTCTGTATCGTTTGATATAGCGGAAAGAAGCGATACGCTTTCATCGATATTCAGGTGCTTTGGGAGAGTCTTTTTCCTTTTTGGTGCTTCTATGTATATTGCTGGGTTTTCGTCAAGATAATGCTTCTTTAATGTAACAAACTTGAAATATGATTTGATTGCCGAAAGCTTTCTCGCTCTTGCGCTCCATTTGTTATTTCTTTCGCTTCCTGCATACAAAAGAAACTCATATATCTCGTCAGTCCTGATGCTTTTGACAAGATCTATATCAATGCTTGATAGATCCATCGCAAGAAAATCATCCGAGCACAGATCGATCCCTTTTCTTTGCGCGGTTATATATCTGAAAAATGTCCGCAGATCAAGAACATACTCTTCGACGGTTTTGCGCGAACAGTTCTCGATCGCTGTTTTATATGTAGCGAATTCTTTTACCGATGCCGGCATTTGTCCTAACAGCTCATTATATGCCTGAGTATTCATAATAAACCTCAACGGATATTGTTTTGATACTTCTATTATACAAAATTTTCTTACAAATAAGTTAATATAGTGTTAATTTTGCAGATTTCTTCTTGATTTTATGCTGTTTTGGTAATATTATAAATTATAGTGTTTTCTAAGCGATGCGGAGGTCATTTTATGATTAGCTTTATCAAGGAGCATTCGTATGAAATATTCAAGCTCTTTTTAACACAGATCGCTATAGCTATCCTCGGCTTGGTCCTTTCGTTTTCTACAAGCTCAAACAGTCTGCTGTTTTTAGTTTCGAGTATTTTTGCTGCTATCTTTTACGCCTGCCTTCTTTATTCTGAAGGGTGGGAGCTCGGAGCTAAGGATCGCCCTCGTATTACCAACGGAAGAATGATCCTTGATCCTGTCAAGGGCATAAAGCTTTCTTTGATGTCTAATTCTGTTAATTTTGTGTTGGTCATAACGATGTTTATATCCTTTTTTCTCGGTTCTAAGACAGGTGCAGGCATCGGTGCTTTCGGTTCTCTGTATGCAGTTGTATGGTTTATTCAACGCATGATCAGTGCAATGTTCATGGGAATAAATTACTACTTTTCTCCCTTCAATACAGTTGATGGGATCAAATATATCGTTCCTGATTCTATCTTCCATCCGATCTTTTACCTTTTGGCAATAATCCCCTCTGTGGCAGCGGTTGGTCTCGGCTATTATATGGGAGCCAACGACCGAAAGCTATTGACCGTAAACGCTTCAAAGCAACCTTGACATATTTTTTCAAACCTCGTCATATATTATTATGACGAGGTGTTTTTTTATGAAGAAAAATAAGTACCATTTTGTTTATTACTTTATCGTGGTGTCATTGGTTTTGGTGTCAGCGGTCATTGGCAGCTTCGCCGATTATATTCTGGAAAATCAAAAAAGCATCCCCGCAACGTCGTTCCCCGTAGGATCGGTGGGGAAAGTTATAGTTCTTGATGCCGGTCACGGAGGAGAGGACAGCGGTGCTGTCGGAGTCGATGGAACACTTGAGAAGGATCTCAATTTAATGATGTGTATGCAGATAAAGGATATTCTGTCATCATTGGGTTATAAAGTTGTATTAACAAGAGACGAGGACAGATTGCTCTATTCTGATAGTGAAAACATCAAAGGGAAACGAAAGCATTTTGATTTAAAGAACAGATATCTGATCGCAAATGAATATGATACAGCTGTTTTTGTAAGTATTCATATGAATAAGTATCCTGTAGAAAAATACAGCGGAACACAGGTATACTACTCAAAAAACAATTCGCTTAGCAGAAATATTGCAGCAGGAATACAAAGGAACACCGCGGCATATCTTCAGCCGAATAATAAAAGAGAGATCAAGGCATCGAACGGAAGCATATATCTTCTTGACCGGCTTGAATGTCCCGCTGTACTTATTGAATGCGGATTTCTCTCGAATATAGATGAATGTAAATGCATAAATGATCCAGCTTACAGAAAAAAGCTTGCTTTCATAGTTTCATATTCTCTGATCGAAAATATGTATTGAAATATCGTTGCTTGTATGATAAAATAAATGTAATAATGAACGATTTGTGGGAGATCGATCTATGGCAGTTAAAAGTATTTACATCTGTTCTGAGTGCGGATACAAAAATGCAAAATGGCGCGGGCAATGCCCATCCTGCGGCTCATGGAATACAATGACCGAAACGATAGAGGATACTAACGAAAATAAAACTCCATCAAGATCAAACAGAACGGTTACTTCTTCGAGTAAAGCATTGAAGGTATCACAGATGTCTATGCCCGAGTATTTCAGATCGAACACGGGATACACAGAGCTTGACCGTGTGCTGGGAGGCGGGATAGTTTCAGGCTCCGTAGTACTGCTTTCCGGTGAGCCGGGAATAGGAAAATCGACTATACTCATGCAGGCTTGTGACTGTATATCGAGGTCAAAAAAAGTCCTGTACGTCTCGGGAGAAGAATCACTCGGTCAGCTCAAGCTCAGAGCAGACAGACTTGGTGTAGGCGGCGGGGAGCTGTATTTTCAGACGGAAACAGAAATAGAAAAAATTTTATTCGAGTGTGATGCTCTTTCTCCCGACGTTCTCGTGATAGACTCGGTACAGACGTTGTTTTCTGACAAGCTCAATTCTGCCCCCGGAAGCATTACACAAGTCAGAGAATGCGCCCTTGCTTTTATTTCAAGAGCGAAAAATCACGGTATGTCGGTCATCCTTGTAGGACATGTCACAAAGGATGGAGGAATATCGGGGCCAAAGATACTCGAGCACATGGTAGATGCCGTTCTCTACTTTGAAGGCGAGAGAACACAGCAATACCGTGTTATCAGAGCAATAAAGAACAGGTACGGCTCTACAAACGAGATCGGTGTCTTCGAAATGACAGATAAGGGGCTTTGCGAGGTTGAAAATCCTTCCAAAACTCTTATGTCCGACCGTCCTGTAGGTGTATCCGGAAACTGTGCTGTATGTGTGATGGAGGGCACACGTCCCCTGATAGCAGAGATACAGGCTCTTGTCACCCCCACGGTATTTCCGGCTCCGAGAAGAAACTCGAACGGTATTGATTATAACAGGCTCAATCTGCTCCTTGCCGTACTCGAAAAGCGTCTCGGTCTGCGATTTTCTCAGAATGACGTTTACATAAACGTTACCGGCGGATTAAAGCTTGATGAGCCCGCATCAGATCTTGCTGTTTGCATGGCACTGATATCCTCATACAGCGATAAGCCCATCAGCGATAAGACTGTAGTGTTCGGAGAGATCGGACTTTCGGGTGAGTGCAGAATGGTATCTTACGCCGATCAAAGAGTCAGCGAGGCAGCCCGGCTTGGCTTTGATACTGTTATAATACCTCAACGTAACAATATCGGTCTATCCGATAAAAGCATCAAGATCCGTCCGTCTGCAGGCATATTCGACATTCTGAGCTGCATGAAAACAGAAAAAGATCAAACAAACAATTAAAATAAAAAAGTTCCTCTTTTCATATTTTTTACCTTGTGTAATTACTCTGTGCAAGATAAAAATATTAAGGGAGGATTTTTATTATGAAGAACAGAGCAAAGATAGTTAGTGTAATATTACTATCAGCATTGTGCTTTTTTACACATTCGGTATCTGCAGAGGAATATTCAAGGGCGACAGCGTGGTTTTTTAAAAAGAACAGTGAGCATACTCAGCCTGTACTTGACCCTTCGCTTTCATTTATTACGAAATATAACTGCACGTACGTGGATACCTCTAAAGCAGATTTAACGGATGACAAGGTGCTGTATCTTACATTCGATGCGGGATATGAAAACGGTAACGTAAACAGAATACTCGATGCTTTAAAGGCGGAAAACGTCAAGGGGTCATTTTTTATTCTCGAAAATCTTATAACAAGAAACCCCGATCTCATTGATAGAATGTACGAGGAAGGCCATCTTATATGCAACCATACAGCGAAGCACAAGGATATGTCGAGAATTACCGAAAAATCGACCTTCAAGGGTGAGATCGAAAAACTCGAGAACGTTTACAGAGATGCGACGGGTCATGAAATGGCTAAGATATACAGACCCCCCGAAGGTCGTTTTTCCGAGCTTAACCTTCTTCATGCTACCGAGCTTGGGTATAAAACTGTTTTTTGGAGCTTTGCATACGAGGATTGGGATAATAAAAAACAAATGGATCCTGACGCAGCAATATCCAAAATACTGGGAGGAATGCACAATGGAGCAATAATACTCCTGCACCCTACCTCAAAAACAAATGCAGATATAATGTCAAGGCTTATTTCAGAATTGAAAGGGCAGGGATACAGATTTGAAACTCTCGACAAGCTTCCGTAGAGCTGTAGCTTTTCTTCTTTGTATGATCATTGCAGGAAGATGCAATATATATGCAAAATACTATCATGATAATTCGGATAACGTGTATGTTCATAAGGACACCGATAAAAAAATGATCGCGCTTACCTTTGATGACGGTCCTCACGAAACAAAAACCGAAAAGATATTATACGTGCTTGATAAGCATTCTGTAAAAGCAACCTTTTTTGTAATAGGACAGAATGTCGAAAAACACCCGGATATCTTAAAAAAGGTATTTGAAAATAACCACGAAATAGGAAATCATACCTATGACCATAAAAGCTTGTATAAGCTCGATCATAAAAGCATATGTGAAGAAGTCAGAAGATGCTCTGAGCTTATCGAAGAAACAATCGGTACACGCCCGAAGCTGTTCAGACCGCCGGAAGGATTTATGAATGATTCTGTTGCATCTTGTGTCGGTGATATAGGATATAACGTAATTTTATGGAAGCTTGACACATATGACTGGAAAGGGAAGAGTGCCGACGATATCTCACGGTATGTGATAGATAACGTGAAAAACGGTGATATTATTCTGATGCACGATTATATTTGGAGAAAAAGCAGCACAGCTGCTGCGCTTGATATTCTGATACCTGAGCTGAAAAGACGGGGTTTTGAATTTGTGACGGTATCTGAGCTTTTGAAATAAATATAACGCTGTAACGGAATCAAACCGTTACAGCGTTATATTATAGTACATCCTTCATTATAGCATAATCCTCGTAGTCGGGTTCTTCTTCCTTGTAATAAGGATCGATCATTATTTCCTTGATCTTCGGCCATGCGGCATAAGCTGCAATGTATGTGCAGATACCAAGCGTCAGAACAAAGGGGAGGGATATTCCGAGCCCCATGAATATCGGTGTACCCGAGAAGAACATTATCAGGTTCAGGAATACGATAGATCCTATCCCGAGAAGTGCCAGAAAGTTTCTCTTGAAGCCGAGAAAAGCGAATATCATGGCGTTCTTGAAAAGCTTGAATATTGAAAGATCAAAGGTTACCATCATCAGGTAAATATAGAAACGCATAAAGAAATAGAAGAAGGCAGCAACAAGCGAAACATAAAAGAACATGCTGTTTAAAAATCCGGTACCGGAATTAACAAAGAAGAAGATCACATCGTACACAAGCATAAAGCTCAGTATCAGATCAATTATTCCGTAAACGATTCCCTGGCGAAGATTCCTTTTTATGGAATATTTCATATCATCCCACATGAATATAGGCTCGCCCTTCAGAAGATTTCTTATAATGTACGTTGTGCCTACATTGACAGGTCCGAAGGTAAAGATTACAAGCAAAGCGAGAGCGGATATGATAGTATTCCAAATAGTTGAGGCATAGATCGTTTCAAATATTCCTACTGTACTGATAAGCGGCGTCAGGGCTGATGTATCCTCTATGAAAGGAAGCACGCCTCCGAGCACCGGATATCTTATATCGGAAGGACCTATGGATTTGAGGTTAAACAGTCCCGCTTTAACAGGCAGAAGAAAGAAGATAGGGAGATTTCCTATGATCATTGCAATATTTACAGACAGCAGCTTCGAAAAATGTCTTTTAAAATATTTAAAGAAATTGATGAAGGTGAACGGGAGCTTTGCCTCTTCCTTGCTTACCCCTTTTCCGTCTTTGTTGAAGTTGAAGAAGGGAAGTCCTTTGCTTTTTTTGCTTTGTGACATGTTAACGTCCTTTCAATGGGTAATGTTAAAATATATTAGTTAAAAAGCGGATGAAATTGATCAGCATCACCGCTCCGCACAGCGTCAGGAGAGTGTAAATCTGAAGATACAGCGGCTTTGATCTGATAATAAGCTTCTTACTGTTGCCAAGAGACCTGAAATGATCGTTGAATACACGGGTTTTTGAGGCGAACAGTATCATCAGTGATGACAGAGCCGCACTGACAAAGAGAAAAAGAATGAGATCTGAAAAGTATATTTCGGATAGTCCTCCGGAGCTCATTGCGTTTACGAGATAGAGAGAAGAAAAACCGAGTGAAACCGCATGAGTAAATATAAGCCAGTATATTGCAAGAGAGGAGAACATAGTAAAGCCGGATACGAATATCAGTGCAAACGTCTTCATATCAGAAAATGAAGTAGCAAAAAGTGTTGTGCAATTATATGTTAAGCTTTCCGAAGGGTCGAATACAGCAGAAAAATATGTACTGATATAGCTGTTTATCTGTTCGGAGAGCGGTACTCTCAGCACGTAGTATCCGAGCAGCCCGAGGATGAATGAGATCACAAATATCGACGTGTATCTGATCGTCAATACTTCGCGAAAATTCAGCTTTCGGTGCGTGACTTTATACCTTGCGTGGTGCATTTTCTCATCGTTCATTTTTTTGCCCTCATTCGTTTTTTATATAATGTATGTCACAGGGCAAAAAAATATTACAGCGTTACATTTCGTCGCCGAGGGTATCTGCACGCTTGTTACATTCCATGACTGCATTTAGTATTATGCCGTCAAGGTCGTATTTTTCAAAAACCTCAAGAGCGCGTTCGGTCGTTCCGTTTGGACTTTTTACGGCTCTGATGAGAGATTTGATATCTTGATCGGTCTTGAGCACCATCTGTGCGGAACCGATAAATACTTTACAAATTATCTCAAGAATTCTCGGATCGTCTATCCCCTCTTTAATAGCTGCATCTTGCAGGGCATCTATGAATTTGTAGACGTAAGCCGGAGAGGAGGAAGTTATACCTATGATCTTATTCATTTTTGATTCATCAAGTACGATCAGTTCAGCCTTTGATGATAGTATTCTGCATATGCGTTCGAATTTTTTTGGATCGGTGTGCTCATTGTGACATATCGCGCATACGCCCATTCCGATCATCATAGGGGTATTGGGCATAGTTCGGATAACCGCACACTCACATCCGAGACATTCGCAGATCTGCGATGTGGAGATTCCTGCAGCCACAGATATAAATGTTTTGCCGTCAAGAGAGAGACCGCTATTTTTGATATGCTCGAGGACTTCTCTGTAATTTTGCGGCTTAACACAGATAAAAATAAAATCTGTGTTATTTATACATTCGTCAATACGATCACAAACATTGTAACCGTTGTTCTCAAAGGTATCTGTCTGTGTCTTGATCTTATCGTATAAAAAGATATCGCTGTGTGCTGTTTTGAGTTTTCCGTCAAGCTGATCCATCGAGGAAAGAATTGCACGCGCAATATTTCCGACTCCTATAAATGAAAATTTCATTATTCTGATGCACCTCATGTTCTTTTGTTAAAAATTATAACACCAAATAACAAATATTTCAATTGTAATAATAAAATATTTACATGTACAAAAGCATTTATAAGCGAAATTTTTTCTTTGG
>JAZMZS010000037.1:0-12719 GCA_045586105.1 Eubacteriales bacterium
GTCACCGAGTATACCTACGATAACTCGGGTAATATTCTTTCCAAGAAGGTCAACGGCACCACCGTCGGCTCTTATACCTACGGCAACAGCCAGTGGAAAGACCTGCTGACTTCCTACAACGGACAGACCATTACATACGACGGTATAGGCAATCCTACCACATACATTGGCTGGGATAACCTTACTTGGAGCATGGGTCGCAGATTGACTGCACTCTCGAATAGCACCGACAGCATAACTTATAACTACAATGCAAACGGTCAGAGAATCTCCAAAACTGTCAACGGTGTTACTACAGAGTTCTATTATGACGACCGAGGAGCACTCATTCTCAGTAGTTGTTCTGACGGCACAAGCCTCTACTTCTACCCCGATGCAGACGGCAGTATCGGTTCGTTCAGCTATAACGGTGAGCAGTACTACTACGTCAGAAATGCACAGAACGATATCATCGGTATAACTGACAAGAACGGCAATTTCGTCGCTCGCTACACATACGACGAATGGGGTAAGATACTCACTATAACAGACGGCAACGGTGTTGATGTATCTAATAACCCGTCACACATAGCCAACCTAAATCCGTTCCGATATCGCAGCTATTTCTACGATGCAGAGACAGGTTTCTATTGGCTAAATACACGTTATTATGACCCCGCTATCGGTAGGTTCATCAATGCGGATGGATATCTTTCCACAGGGCAGGGTGTTATCGGGCATAATATGTTTGCATATTGCCTTAATAGCCCGTTAAATTATATCGACCCTACAGGTGATCTTGCATTTCCCGGGGAAATCCATAATGAAGTTGTAAAACATATTGCTGAAAAATATAATATGTATAAAGAACAAATTATTTTTTATACTGATGAGCATTCATATAGAAGAAAACAATACGGTCGTGCTGATTTGATAAGCAAAGGGGGGCTTGTGTGGGAGGTAAAAAGAGACAGAGTTAACCAGATTGAAAAAGGACGAACACAACTCCAACAATATGTAAAGGCAAATAGATGGAAAGATCATCTTGATACAAAACTTGAATTAGGTAACGATGAAATTACAGATGATTATTTCTATTATAAAAAGGGGTTAACTACATATAAGGTAACCTATAGAAACGACGGTGATGGAATGATCGCATATGATTATGATAAATATGATTTTGACGAGGAAACAGCAATAGAAGTAGGCAAATCCGTCTTAAAAAGTGCTATTGTTGTAGCTGCAGCCGCATTTGTGGGAAGCATAGTTGGCGGTTCGGCGGGCCTTTTGGCATGCTTAGGAATATAGTGTATAAGGTGAAATATATGAAATCATTATCAAGTGTCTTTAATAAAAACTACACAAAAAAATATCAATCATACGGCTTTTGCAGAAAAAAATCAACCTATGCTCGTATAAAAGGCGATACGATACAAGCATTTACTCTCAGGTATTTTTATATTACGAGATCATACTCTGTGGAGTTCGGAATATGGCCGTTATGCTTACCGCAGCCTGTTTTTTTAGACGGTGGAATATATAACCTCTATCAGTTCGTAGATGATCCATACAACAATGCTAAAGGTTGGGTATATGAAAAAGATTCGGAAGAAAGCATTGAGCAATGCGCCGAATCTATCTCCCGCGTGATCGATGAGTATCTGCTTCCGTTTTTTGATACGTGTCATGACTGCCAAACCGCATTACCACAGTTGATAAAACTTGAAAAACAATTTGAAATTATCCGTCTGAACAGATTAAAAGCGAAAGGCATAAAAAATTGCGCTAAACCATGGCAATGGGGGTCGTTATGGGACGGTAAAAAGTATTATATGGCATTAAAATCCGACAACTGGCCTTATGTAAAACGATACTTGGATTGTCAAATCGAACACCACAAAAAAACGATAGCATCGTTTGATGATCCTAACGCTACTAAGCAGCCCGAGATAGTAAAACAAAGATTTTCAGAAGGTTTGATCGAACTCGTGGAAAGAATGGATCATCTGCAAGGTAAGGATTACGGATATTTCAAAACGTCTTTGCAGACTAATGAGACCAAAATGTGCGAGTATTTAGCCGATCAGTACCCTAAACTGCTATTGAATCCTTGAATATTCAAAACAAAGATGTGTTTGGATAACCTTAGTACCCTATTGAGACCAGTCGGAGGATGTCCCTCCGACTAGTCTCATAACCTCGAAGCTTGGTGAGTTCACCGAGTCCTACACCTACGACGCTCTCGGACAGCTTAAAACCGTCACGAACGGCTCGAACGTCACCGAGTACACCTACGATACTGCGGGTAATATCCTGTCAAAGAAGGTCAACGGAACTGTAGTAGGTACGTATACCTACGGCGACAGCCAGTGGAAAGACCTGCTGACCTCCTACAACGGACAGACTATTACATATGACGGTATAGGTAATCCTACTACGTATATCGGCGGTGTGTCGATGACGTGGGATATGGGACGTCGTTTAGTGGAGTATTCGACGGATGATACTTACTTATCCTTCACCTATAATGCAAATGGGCAGAGAATCGGAAAGCATACAGTCGATGAATCTACCGAGTTCTACTATGACGACCGCGGCTCGCTGATACTTCTCTCTCACGAAGATTACACCCTCTACTTCTACCCCGACGCGGATGGAAGCATAGGTTCGTTCAGCTACGACGGAGAGCAGTACTATTACGTCCGCAACGCACAGAACGATGTTATAGGTATCACCGATAAAAACGGTAATTTTGTAGCTAAATACACCTATGACGAGTGGGGTAAGATTCTTACCATAACCGACGGCAACGGTGTTGATGTTAGCGCAAATTCAACTCATATCGCCAACCTCAACCCCTTCCGCTACCGCAGCTACTTCTACGATGCCGAAACCGGCTTCTATTGGCTGAATACCCGTTACTATGACCCTGCGATTGGTAGGTTTATTAATGCGGATTCGTTCATATCAGGTATTAATGGATCTGTTGTTGGGTTTAATCAGTATTCGTATTGTTTCAATAATCCCGTGAATTTTTCGGATTCTTCTGGAGCATGGACAGACTGGGAAATAATTAAAGACGGTATAAAAGAAGCTGTTGACTCTGCTGTACAATATGCAACCCAATCTATTATAAACACCGTTTCAAATAGTGTTATGGGCAGTGGCTCTGGTATATTTTCTCCAAGTAGAATTATCAAAGGTTTACACTATAATAGGAATGAATTAAATGAAACCTATACGTTAGATGAACTTGAAGATATGGAAATCGAACCCGAAGAATCATCTTCATCTAAATTTCATCAAAACAACACAGTAGACGGGGAAGAAAATAAAAAATACGTTGTCGGAGAATGGTTTTCAAGTGAGATGGTGTTTTTCTCAGACGGCACGGTCAATGATACACCAGAGGACATGGGAACATTCAATGTCTACTCGGGAGACAATGTAGCACTAAATGTTGTTATACACGGGGTATTCGATGTAATCCCCTACATGATATGGGGGAATAGCGAAGATGACACAACCACCGTGATCGACAGAGTACTAATGATATTCAGGTGATTGTATGAAAAAGAGCTTAACAACAAAGAGAATGATCGTAATCGTATCATGCGTCGCTGTTGCTCTCCTGATTCTGACGGTTTCTGTTTTTATATCAAGTTACTTTAGAATGGAAACGTTTCTAAAAGCGATCGAATCCGGGGACGTAAACACAGTTGATAAGATGCTAAAAGATGGCTTTGACCCCAATACGACAAGTATGCGCCCCGGAAGGCATCTTGTGTTTTTTGAAACGGAAGCAAGACGCCCTATTACCGTTGCGTGCAAAGCAGGAAGCTTTGAGATGGTTAAGCTGCTTATAGAGCACGGGGCTACGGTAGATGATATCGAATATACGGGGTGGTGTCCCCTTATGACTACCGTGTTCTTTTATGATGTCGACGATAGGGAGATAGTACGGGCTTTACTTGAGGCGGGCGCAGACCCGTTTTGCGGAAAAGGATCAAACGATAGTGTTATTCTTGAAACGGCAAATATGCGTCCAACAGGATCTTCTACGTCAGGTAAGGATTTTTCCGAATGGTATGACGAGAAGATCGCAAGAGAAATTACCGATATGCTTTTGATGCTGCTCAACGATGAGGGGTTGGATTATGAGCGGAACGGAGAAACGCTGCTAATGCATGCCGCTCTTGGTCAAAACGCTTACCTGATCAAGTACCTGATCGAAAACGGATGTGATCCGAATTGTGTAGATCAACATGGTAAAACAGCATACGATTACGCACTCAGGACTGAAAATCAAGAAATAATTGCTTTGTTTGAAAGCCGCAGTTGATCTGCAACAGAATTGAATTTGCGCTCAGCCGGAGGGTATCATAATGGGAAAAAATCATGCAACAGCTTGTATTGATGCGCTATTATATGTACTACTCATACATCTGATAGGGGAGCTTTATGTTTCGCAATACGGCACATTCATATCCATAAACGGTTACTTGTTTATTTCTGTATTCTGTGCTCTTGTTTCCTGCGCTGCATATGTATTTTTTATCCTGAAAATATCTAATAACAAAACTCTTTTATGGTTTGCTTTTGCCGATGTTTTGGCAATGATCTTATTTAACATAATCCTGTTTGTGTTTCTTTTGACTTTCAACAATACCGGTCTGCCATCCCATGAGGTCAAAAGCGGTGACGGAATAGCGCTTCTGATCATACAAGGTGTTTATATTACCGTTAATGTTGTCTTAAGAATAGGTTTGTTTATCATAGCTCTGATAAAAAACGCAGTCAAGAAAAACACTACGGGCATTTTGACAAAGCAAAGCACGGCAGAATTTCACTCTCCAAAAGAGCTTGAAGGTGAGCAAGAAAGTGTGCTTGCGCACTCTGCTGCGCGGTGGATCGCCGCTTTCATCTCCGACTCAGATCCTTCGCTGCGAACCCCCAAACGATGCAAGCATCATTTGGGGAACCCCAGCCGCGCTTCGCTCCCTCGCGAAGCAGATTTTTCGTCAGACGAAGAATGGAGCGGCGAGGAGGCGTGAGCGTATTTTCATACGTGATCGCCGACGACTCGCGATCGATCTGACGTATTGCACAATTTATGCAAGCGAGGCTCGAGGATGACAGTCGGGAGGGGCGCTTTGTGCATACAAAAATTGCGCAATTTCCTATGCAATAAACAAAAGCGCGGGAAGCACATCGGTGCTTCCCGCATTTTTGTTCGGTTATTATTCTCCGAGAGTACCCATAACATCAGGGTCAAGCACGGTAACGGGCCAGCCGTCCTCCGTCCAGACTACCGAGCTTATGTGAAGCTCTATCTTGCTGTTCCCTTCCTCGTTTCTGTACTGCCATGCCTCGGACACCATGTAGCCCTGTCCGTCGATATCCTCAAAATACTGCGCATGCGCAACACCTACGACACCGTCCTTATACTCTGTCAGGCGCGTTCCGCCGTTATCGGTCATGCTTACGCCGTTCTTGTCGTAATAGGTTCCCGTGAGTGTCTCGGAGCGTCCTACAGCCCAGTAATAAGTACCTGCAGAAAGCGAGCCCTTGGCTACAAACAGATAGTAGTAATTACCGTGCTTTATAATGTAAGCCGCCTCCACGTTGGGAGCTGCATTAGTTCCTTTTGCTATATTATAAACAGTTGTATCCGTCGGATGGAGCATTCCCGTATCGGGATCAAGGCGGCGCATATGGATCCCGTTCCAGTACGAGCCGTAAACGAGATAGTATTTGCCGTTACCGTCAGATACTACGTTCGGGTCTATAGCGTTGAAGTCGCTCGAGAATATATCCTGCCAGCCGTCATAGACATAGGAGCGAAGAACCATTCCGAGATCCTTCCAATCGTTCTTTGCGGGATCATCGGATACCGCAACACCTATAGCGGAATTACGGCTTCCCGAGCTTGACGTGCAGTAATACAGGTAGTACTTACCGTTCATCTCGTAGCATCCCGGTGCCCAGATATCGCCTTCGGCAGACACGTCGGTCAGCCATTCGGGGCGCTCGAACGCATATCTGTCGGGATGTACGTTCCAGTGCTTGAGGTCGGTAGATGTCTTGACGGTGATAGCACCTGTCATATTGTAGTTGTAGTACACTCCGTTGTGGTAGAATATCTCGGGGCAGCTCGCAGAACCCTGATAGTCGCCCGAAAGTACGAGCAGCTGAGGATACTGTCCATTACCGTCGCTGACCTTGGTGATCTTGAAGAACTGATCACTCGAAACCTGATACAGCTCATTCGCAAGGAAGCCTTCACCCATATCCCAAGCCAAAGCACCGACATATCCCGTTTTTGCATTTGATATAACGATCTTGCCAAGCTCAGCATCCGCCAAGAGCAGCCTGAAACGCTTGAATGCATCCGCAGATCCTTCTACTCTGACCGAAAGCGCGGTTCCGGCAATAGCGTCGTTTGAGCTTACTCCGCAAAGATACGAGCCGCACGCCATGTTCTCAAGGCTGTAGGTGCCGTCCTCGTTCTTGTGTGCTCTCCATAGCTGTGACATATCGTCGGAATCCTCGGTAAAGGTAGCCAAAGCATTATCGTAAACACCAAAATCATCCGCTGTCAGATAATAATCAGCTCCATAGGTAGCAATAGAATATATCGCACCGTCCTCAAGCACTACCTCCGTGAGGTTATCAGTACTACCCGTGTCCCAGACATCCTCGCCGCTCGGGTAGATAACTCTTCCGTTAAATCCGGCGAAGTCAGTCTCTGTCACGATACCGCCCGAGACGAGTGCTTGGTCAAGCACGATCGTTCCCGTGCCCGTATAGTTCTCAAAGCCTGCAGTGTGAAGATACGCATACCCGCCCGCATCTACGTTGAGGGTGGGACGCTTATTTCCCGCATGATTGGCAGAAGCAGTCATGTCGGTTATATTCACACCGTCACCGAATACCACATTTGCCGTCTCGGAAACAGAGATGGTAGCTCCGCCCGTCTTGTTACGTGTAAAAAGATCCACGTCATCTAAAATATAATTGCCATCGAAGGTCACGGTAACCGCACTGTCACCGAGGATAAACGTACCCTTCTGCGAGCCGTTACCCGTTTTTGCCGCATTTACTATCTCGCCCGAGCGATAGTCCTTTTCTCCGTACACCGCTGTAATAAGCACCGGAGAAGACGTTACCTCGAATGTATAGCTTACACCGAACATTCCGCGTCCCGTGATGATGGCGGTTCCGCCGTCCTTGAGCACCGACATCGTGCCCTTGCCCGAGGTCTTGCCCCAGTTATACTTGGATGTAGTATCGGTCTGTCCGTCGTTATTATCCGAAGAGGTGCAAAGACCGCTCGTCGTGCTATGCGCTACGTAGCATATCGTATCAGAAGACAGAACAGGCTCCGCAGGCGCGGAAGTATACGAGGGAGCACCGAGATCGAACGCAGGAATAACTACCGTCTTTCCTCTCATGTCTACTACTCTTCCGTAGAAGTTTGTAAATGTATCCGAATCAAAGCCGCCTGCCGAGATCACAGCATCAGACAAAACTATCGTTCCCGAGCCTGTATACTTCTCAAATCCGAGTGTATGAAGATACACAAAAGCACCGCTCTCTATGCTGAGCGTGGGGGTAGTGTTATCGGGGTGGTTTTTCGATTCAGCCATGCTCGTGACGTTTACACCGTCTCCGAATACCACACGGGAATTCGTGCTTACAGCTACCGTAGCACCGCCCGCCTTGTTACGGGTAAACAGATCTATATCATCAATAATATAGTCGCCGTTGAAGGTTACGATAACATCCTTATCTCCAAGAATAAACGTTCCCTTCTGTGAGCCGTTACCTGTTTTTGCCGCATTCACTATCTCATGTGAGCGGTAATCCTTGTTACCGTACTTTGCGGTTATGAGAACAGGGCTCTCCGCCTTTGTAAACGTATAGTCAGTACCGAACATTCCGCGGCCGGTAACTACTACCGTACCACCCTCTGTCATAAGAGACATGACGCCCGAGCCCGAATTTGCTCCCCAGCCTGCCTTGGAGGTGGTATCACTGAGACCGTCATTGGTATCGGCAGAGGTGCAAAGACCGCTTGTCGAGCCGTAAGCTATGTATCCGACAGCATCCGCGCTTACCTTAGGCATTGCGGGGACGTCAACCACCGAGCTCGCAATATCCGCTATCAGCGCTATCACATCACGGTTGTTCACCCTGCCGTTTCCATCATAATCTGCGGCTGCTGTATCTATCGATACATCCCATCCCGAAAGATATCTCACGAGAGTGCTCAGATCGGCATTTCTGACAGTTCCGCTCTTATCCGCATCTCCGGATACCGGATCCTCCGTCGCTGCTCTCGCAAGCAGACCCGAAAACGGGATGACAGAAAGCAGCATGACTGCGCAAAGCAGCATTGAGAGCGCCTTGTGCATTACTGTAATTCCTTTTTTCATACTTTCCTCCAATGTTGAAATATTACTGAACCCTTCAGCAAATATAACTATACATATTAATTTTACCACAATCAGCAGTTTTTGTAAATACAAATTATTGACGGCATATAGTATTTTTGTTCTGCTGTTTCTATGTTCGGCGTCCTTATAGTACGAGAATGAATGCTTTTTTTGTACGGTAGATATTGAATATCCGCAAAATATATGGTATACTAATTAACGAGATGAGTATGGGAACGTATACGCTGCCGCACAGACTTCACGCCGAGCAGCGGTTCCCTGTAGTTTTTTGTTCATTCGTACAACGGAGGAATTCGGTGACATATCAACAGCGCAAGAAGTTCATCAGGTCCTTTTTCGGTAAGAGCGTGACCGTCATTATCGACAGACCGGCAGGCTTCATTCATAAAATCGGTAAATATCCTGTCAGATACAGGATCAATTACGGTCACGTGCCCGAGATCACGGGAGAAAACGGGGAGGCGCTTGAGGCTTACATCCTCGGTATCAAGGAGCCTCTCGAGACCTTTACGGGAAGATTGATAGGCATCGTCAGCCGTGAAAATGACATGGGGGACAAGCTGGTAGTCGCTCCCGACAACGCGGTATACAACCAGGCGCAGATAGCACAGAAGATTCATTTCCAGGAAAAGTACTTCAAGTCCACAATTGATGCCGTATACCAGAAATCCTGCGGTGCAGTAATATACAGAAACCTGACAGGAGAAAACGAGTATCTTGTTCTTCTGCAAAAAAAATCCCACACCTGGAGCCTGCCCAAGGGACATGTCGAGGCGTTTGAATCCGAGCGCCAGACCGCCATGCGCGAGGTCAGGGAGGAAGCGGGATATAAGGTCAATCTCGCGCGGACCTTCCGCCACGAGCTCAGGTACACCATAGCGGGCACGGTCTTCAAGAGTGTTGTGCTCTACCTTGCCAAGGTCAGAGGCGAGCCTACGCTTCAGAAAAGCGAGATCAGTTCCTATAAGTGGGCAACTGCCGAGGAGGCGAAGAAGCTTCTCTTCGTAAACTACCATCCTATAATCGATGCGGCAGAGGAGTATATTGCCGAAAACAGCCGATCGTCACCGAGAAAAAGCTTTAACGGAGAAGCGGCAAATACAAAGGATCAAGCTGATAAATAAAAGTATCCTCCGCCAAACAGGCGGAGGATACTTTTATTTATCAGTTAGTCTTTGTCACAAGAGAGGCAAGAAGCGCGGAGAAGTCATCTGCGCCGAAGTAAGTCTCGGGGAGAGTACCGTTCCACTTCTGTATGTAGTAGTAAAGAAGAAGTGCCTCTATATCCTCGTTTGAGAGGTTTTCGGGGTCCTTTGCAAAGATGTCCCTGACCTGACCGATGATAGCCGCGTCCTTCTGACCTGCATACTCAGCTGCGTCTGCCTGGATCTTGGTTACGTCAAGATCTGCCTGAGCCGCGATCTTGGCTACTGCCGCGTCCGCGTTTGCCTTGGTCTCGGCGATGTTCTTTGCGTATTCTGCCTCCATGAGCGCCTGCTCCTGCTCGATCTTAGCCTGCTGGCTCTTCTGAGCGGCAACCTGCTTTGCCTCTACGGCATTTGTAAACGCATCCGAGAAGTCGAGGTTCTCAAGAGAGGTGTCAAGCACCTCGATGTTGTACGCCGCGAGCTTTTCGGTGAGAATGTTCTTTATCTCATTTGAAAGATCGGCACGCATCTCAAGAAGCTGCTCTGCGGTATACTTAGCGATAACGCTCTTTACCGCCTCCTGGATTCGGGGGGTGATAACAGTATCAAAATAGCTGATACCGATGGTACGGTAGATGTCCTGTGCGTTTTCCTTCTGGATCTGGTAGTTGAGCGTATATGTAACGCTTACCTCCTGAATATCCGAGGAGAAGGAAAGCAGATCGATCATCGCCTTTTGGTTTCTGTTATCCATATTTACGACCGTCTTCCAAGGTGCTGTGAAATGCACGCCCGCCTCGTAGGTGTAGCTCTCTACGTTACCGAAGGTGGTGACTATACCCGTATGACCGGTAGGAACGGTACGCACGCAGCTTCCCGCACCGCTGGCGGCTCCCACAAGAATAAGTGCCGCGCCTATAAGACCGATGACCGCCTTTGCTTTTGCAGCCTTCTTCACAGCGAAGAGCGCAGCAACACCCGCAAGGACACATATAAGTCCAAAAATAAATAATGCAAGCATGTTTTTTCCTCTTTTCTTTCTTTTGCTTATTGCGGCGAAGGAAGCTACCGAGCGCGCGTCTCAGCCCGCCTTCACCGTACGTATATATTATAGTATTTTCCCGCCGTTTTGTCAACATCGATGCGGACGAGCGCGGACTTATCCGAGCACGCCGCACCTATAAAAAAGAGTGTTTTTCGCCAAAATCAAACTATTTCCGACTAATTCAAAGAAAAAACGCCGAAATCGGCGTAAAATCAATTTTACAATTTCCTATGCAATAAAAAGAGCGGAGAATGATAAGACTCTGCTCTTCACGTCTCCGCTATTCGTTTCTGTTTCACCCTAAAGCGATCTTCCCGTTGATAATGTCTGCAATCACTTCGACCAAAAAGGTATGCTCTCTTTCAAGAACTCTTGCGGCCAATATCTCCGGTGTATCGTTCTCCAAAACCGGCACTGTAGTCTGAGCGACGATCTCGCCGCTATCGTATTCGGCATTTACACGGTGAATCGTTACTCCGGTTTCTTTCTCTTTTGCTTCAATTACGGCAGTATGTACGTTCATCCCATACATTCCTTTGCCGCCGAACTTGGGCAGCAGAGCAGGATGGATGTTAAAGATTCTGTTGTTATACTTTTCCAAAACCGTGATATGTAACATTCTCATGTACCCAGCCAAGAAAATCATATCAACCTCGTGGTCAGCCAACACATCAAGGATTTCTTTAGCGAGAGCTTCTTCGCTCCCGAATTTTTTTGCGCTTAAATGGTATGCCGAAATATTCTCATTGTTGGCTCTCTGTAAAGCCATAGAATCAGCGTTATTGCTTATGACAGCCACAACCGTAGCATTGATCTTATTGCTTTTGCATCCGTCAATGATTGCTTGTAAATCACTACCTCCGTGAGAGGCAAAAACAGCTATGTTCATATTCATATCCTTCGTTACTTTATAGTTCGGTAATCTCCTTTGTACCATGTCGGCACAGGATTACGCATATTATCGTACCAAGACAGAACCTCCTTGGCTTGGTTCAGCATGGTGTTTATTTCGTCCTGTCCGAACGGAATTGCCCAATATACAGACGAGAGTGTATTGCTTGAAATGTAAAGAGCAAGCAATCTCCAAAACTCCATAGGTACGTTATCATCAAAGTATCCGTTCACCATACCGGAAGCAAAGAGAGGAGCTTTCTGAGCGCACCACACAATGCGGTTAAATTCTTCCCACGGATCACCGTAATCGTTACGGTTAAAGTCGATAACGTGAAGCTGACCGCCTCTGTCGATCATCATGTTACCAATATGGTAGTCGCCATGCTGATACACCTGCGGTCTGTTTTTCAGCAAATGACGGTTCTCATTTATGTAGTCGATAAATGCCTGTCCGTTTTCATACTTGATGGGGCACTCACCGTACTTTTTGATCTTATAATCCATTTTACGGTTAAAACGGATTTCCCAATCCTCCTGCGTTGCAGGAGCAGGAATGGAATGAATCTTGCGAAGAATACGTCCCGCTTCCAAACCATATACATACTGCTCGGTAGCAGAATAGCCCGACATAACCTGTTCTGCATCTTCGCCGTCAATCCAACTTTGGATGGAATAAACACCATCCTCACAAGTGCCAAACTCGATAGGTTGGCACATAGGCACTCCAAAAGAAGCAACCTGTTTCATCATGTTAAACTCAGACCGTTTTGTGTCGTGCTGTGCAATATCGGAAACACGCAAAAGATACCGTGTGCCGTTTTCGTCGGTAACACAGTATTTTTTATCGCTTGACCAGCCTTTGTTAATTGGTTCTTTCGTTACAAAATTCATATCTTTTCTCCGTAGCCCTATCTGCCAAACACTTTGACATCACCGAGCAGTTTAAGGTTTCCATTATCCACGAGAATTGCGCCAGATCGCACAGCAGTTGCGTACACGGTTTTTCCACGTTCAGCAAGCACACGCTGTATCGACTCATCCTGTACCGAAGTCCCCTCATAGTGAACTTCCATATAAAAATCATTCAGATAAGGAAGCCCCTCATAATACTTAAATTCGGGGTAATCATCATCGGGAGACAAATGGTACTCTGCTAACTGAATGACAGCACCGGCACTATAGCCCATCAGA
>JAZMZS010000038.1:0-4300 GCA_045586105.1 Eubacteriales bacterium
GGAGAGAATATACGCTCGCCACACCGAAAAAGCACCGATCCTGCGCTCCCTGCACCTTTGCTCTTTTTGCGGCTGTCATGACAGCGTGCTTTGAGAGATCAAAGCCGTATGAAAGACCGAAGCGCTCCGAGAGGGCTGTCGTGTAATACCCCTCGCCGCAGCCTGCGTCAACAAGCACCCCGCCGCCTTTTGCAGATGCGCATATTTCATCCCGAAAGCGTGCATAAGCACCCGAATCGAGAAGCGCGGTGCGGGCAGCCGCCATTTCCTTTGTGTCTCCGCTCTGCCTCTGCGAGGTGGTGTTTATGAGATTGACGTAGCCGGATCTCGCTATATCGTAGGTATGCCTCTGCCCGCACAAAAGCGAGCTCCCCTCGTGAGAGAGAGGGGAAGCGCACAGCGGGCATATCAGATTTGATGTGATATTGCTCTGCATAACAATGTCTCCGCAGACCCGATGGGTCATTTTGCCTTGTACTCGACACCGACCAGCCTTGCGAGCAGCACACGTCTGCCCGTGACCGAATCACCCGAGCAGGTGGACATGGTCAGCAGCTTGTCCGATGAGGAGATCGCGGCGCCGCTTTTCCAGATAGCGGCATCTGACATTTTCTTGATGTATTCCTCAAAATCGGCATCAGAGCCGAAATTGACCTGGAAGTAGTAAAAGCTCGCCTCCGTATCGAGAAAGAGCACGGGCTCATAGACGTAGATCCCGTCAAAGCCGTAAATGCTGACCTTGTTCTCGAATATCTCGGGATGCTTTTTGTAATTGTTGATGACAGCGAACATCGCACCCGTAGCCATGTTGTGACCGTAGAGAACGGTGTTTCTGTTGTCGAGCAGGGAGGTCTTGGAGCATCTGTAGTCGGCGAAGATCGTGCCCGAGCGCAGATATTCTCCGTTATATGCATGGGTGAGATAATAATCGTTGTCATCGCCGACGACCAGCGGATAGTTTATTTCGGTGTTGTCCATTCTGATCCAGCCGATGATGTCGGAGTTGACCGCCCTTATCTCCTCCAGCTTTGCGCGTATCCTTGTGAAGTGAATGTCACCGACGATGGCGGTGTTCTCGGAAATGTCCGCCTCGCTTCGACCGAGCGAAAGGACCCTCGCATAATCGTAGAGCGCGGGGTCGGGCATTATCGGCGCCAGCAGTGACAGAATGCTCGGCTCGTCCTTTACCTCGGCGAACATCTCCTTTGCGAGAGCATCGTAGAGGGCATCCGAGCGCCTGTAGTCGAGTGTACGGTTGACGAGTATCACCGCACAAACGGTAAATGTAAGAAAGCAGGCGAGGATAATGCCGTTTCTGAGTGTGAGCAGAGACCGGAAGCCTGTTTTCTTGGGCTTCTTCGGCGCCTGCCCGAGCACCTCGTCAAGCTCGGCATCGAGCTCGAGCTCCGCGTCGCTTAGGGGCTTTTGCTCTTCTCTTTGCTTTCCGAATATATTGATAGACCGCTTCATATGAGCTGTTTTACCTCGGTTTCTTTTTGCTGTATATATTGCTGTATATATGGAACTATTATATAGGATAACATGCCGAAATACAATACCCGCCCCGGGAGTTTAAAGGAATATTTACAAAAAAGGCAGGTGTGCCGTCCTGATCACTGCCCGAAGAGCTGAGCGTAGTCATAGCCGCGGTAGTATTCACGCACCTCGGAGAAGTACCCCTCGAGCGAATCGGCATCAAGCTCATGCGAGCCCTGTGCCATGCATTCGAGGATATACGAGTTTATCCATCCGCCGTAGTGGATGTCATCGCGGTAGTTGTCGAGCGAGCAGATCATCTCTTGATCCTCGTAAAAGGAAAATACCCTGATATTCTCCTCCGCCAGAAGAGCCCGGGCGCATTCCTCGAAGATATCGAAGGAATAGTCAAAGGAGCCCGAGCGCATCCAGGAGTCCATTCTCACGATGCTGTACGGAGGGATAAAGCAGTAAAAGACCGTGTCGGTGTTCTCGCGTGCGATCGAAATGATGTTCGCATAAAGGCTGTCGAGTATCTCCGAGCGCTTCTGCTCGGAGAGGGTCATTTTCTCTGCGGCGGCAGGGGGTCTTTGATAGAGGGAGAGCACAGCCTCCCTGCCGTATTTCGACCTGTCCGACCAGTTCGAATAATCGTCAAAGGAGGTCGAGCTTCCTCCCGCCATCGTCAGCTGTATGCTTCTGAAGGTATAGTCGGCGAGCACCTCCTTGTTGAAGAGGTAATATACGTCGTTGAGAGGGTTGTCATCGTAGAGGTAATCGGGATAGCTGTCGTAGCTTACCGCATCCTTGTCTGCAAGCAGCGAAAGCAGATCGAGCGACATCACCACGTGTGTGATCTCGTTATCCGAGGCAAAGCCGCGCCGCAGTCTGTCGCCGATCTCCTTGTTGTACGCACCGGCAAGCGGAACCTTTATGCTGCTTGTGCCGAAGAGAGCATCCATTTCGCTCGTCTTGAAGTTCTGTGTCATCGATGTGCCGATGATCACCGCATCGTAGGAAAAGTGGCGCAGGATCCCGTCGTTCTGGTATCTCTCGTTTGCGAGGCGGTAGCTGACACCCTCCACAGGGGGATGAAAATGAAAGAACGGGTCTATATACAGGGTAGGCACTGCGAGCAGTATGACGGCAGAGAGGCAGATACATACGGCACCGAGAAAGAAATGCTTGCTTTTCATATTTACCTCCCGTCAGAAATTAAAGTACAAGAACGTGCTCACGCCGGAGAGCGAGTACAGACACCATACGAGAAGCACGCATAAGACGGCGAGCCTCGGCAGGGTCGGCTTGAAGCGTTCGCCGAGCGTGCGTGCATTTGGTGCCGCAAAGATGATGAGGAGCGAAACCGCAAAAAAGCCGAGCATGAGCGAGGGCGGAAATTTTGAGAAGGGATTGAAGCGCAAAAGGGTAGTCAGAGCGAGGGTAAGCTCGCTTGTTGCAAACGCACGTGTCATCTCTCCGCGTATGGCGAGCGTTCCGTCCGTGAACATCCGCTCAAAGAGGGTGAGCGCATCCGAAATGCTCTCCGCACGGAAGAGCACCCAGCAAAAGGAGACAAATGTAAAGGTAAATATAACACCGATAAAGCGGGGGACCCTTTTGCACAGGGGCTCGGCGAGCCTTGTCAGCACGCTGAGAAGCCCGTGCAGCGCACCCCAGAGAACAAATGTCCATGCCGCGCCGTGCCACATTCCGCTTGCGAGGAACACGATCATGACATTGACGCAGGTGCGCACTCCCCCTCTCTTGCTTCCGCCGAGAGGGATGTATATGTATTTTGTGAAAAAGCGCGTAAGCGTGATATGCCACCTGCGCCAGAATTCGACGATGCTGTGCGACTTGTAGGGAGAATCGAAGTTTTCGGGCAGGTCGATGTTCATCATCCTCGCCATGCCCGACGCCATGTCGCAGTAACCCGAAAAATCGAGATATATCTGTATCGTGTAGCCGAGCATTGCAACGACAGCCTCGCCCGTAGTCAGGGAGGCGGTCTCAGAGAAGGCGCAGCCTACGGCTATTCCGAACACATCGGCAAGCAGTACCTTTTTTGCAAGACCGATCACAAACACGTAAGTGCCGCGCGCGATGTTGTCCCATGACAGAATGCGTTTTTCGGGATCGGCAAACTGAGGCAGAAGCTCGTCGTGCGTTACGATCGGTCCCGCTATCAGCTGGGGAAAGAAGCAAACGAAGAGCGCATAATCGAAAAAGGGGTACTCGGGTGCTTCTTTTTTGTATGTGTCAATGACAAGCGACATCTGCTGAAAGGTGAAAAAGCTTATTCCGAGAGGCAGTATCAGCCCCCGCAGGGGAAGGTCAGCCGAGAAGAGGGCGTTTATGTTCTCGGAGAAAAAGTCGAAGTACTTGTAGTAAAATAGCATCCCGAGATCAAATATAATGCCCGCCGACAGCAAAAGCCTGCGCAGCCATACGCGCCCGGTCCTTGCCATCGATCTGCAGAGAGTGTAGTTGACGGCAATGCTCGCGAGCATCAGCGGCAGGTATGATATGTTGAAGTAAGCGTAGAACCACAGCGACATTAAAAACAAAAACACAGTCGCCGCACGGTAACGCCCGAGACGGTTGAGGATGAAATACCCGCCCACCGCCAGAGGCAGAAACAGCAGAATGAACAAATGAGAATTGAATAGCACGATGAATTCTCCCCGGTAAGAATATGCACCTGCGGTGCGTGAAATGCTCCCTTCGGGAGCGTGATATTCTGCCTTCGGCAGAGCGATATTCCATCCCCGCTGTCATCCTCGAGGGAGGGTTTGCCCGACCGAAGGATCTGAGCGGGAGAACA
>JAZMZS010000039.1:0-3028 GCA_045586105.1 Eubacteriales bacterium
CCCGAAACGGAAGCTCCCGAAACGGAAGCTCCCGGGAACGATGCTCCGTATCTTAAGCATGGTAAGCCCGTGTTTGTAAAGGCGGGCGGTACGGGCGACGGCTCAAGCGAGGAGGATGCACTCGGATCTCTTATTGATGCGGTAGAGGCTGCCGCAAAGGAAAAGGAGGATGCGTGCGTAGTTATCTCGGGAGTAGTTGACTTTGATTTCAGTGAATCCTACAAGGAGCCGACACACAAGAACAAGCTTACCATCACGGGCAGCGACGAGAACGCAAAGCTCAGAATAAAGACTGCAGGCAAGGTATGGACGCTCGGCGGTGAGTTCGAGATGAGAGAGCTCAATATCGAGATCACCAAGAATTCTTCGTTCGTTATCACTACTCAGTTCTATTACACCACCTTCGGGGAGGGACTTAACGTTACCAATACCTCGGGCGCAAAGGAGCCTAAGTATATTTCGGTGCGCACCGTAGATGCCAACACCACGAGAAAGTACGATTCTAAAAAGAAGATATATTCGGGCATCTCTACCATAATCATAAAGTCGGGTAAGTTCGAGGATGTAGCCGCATTTGCTCAAAACGGAGCGAAAGGCAACCTCAGCGGCACATGCCGCCTTTATGTCGGTCCCGATGCAGTAATAAACAACCTTACGGTTTGCAGAAACGTAATGAAGACCGCCACCAACGCCGAGATCATCCTCGACGGATGTATCATACGCCGCTTCTCTGCTGTTACGGACAAAAACGTGTCCACTCTCGGAACGACTAAAAAATCCGGTGTTACAGGCACTTTTAGGGTCGTGATCACAAAGAATACCAATATCGATGCAGGCTGGGATCACGAAAATACCGTAGATACTTATTTTATGGGAATGTCGGGCTGCAGTCCGTCTATTGAAGGAGCAGAGTCTCACCTTAACCGTGCAAACTATATTCTCGAGATCGAGGAGAGCGTGTACGATGCGGTAACCGCAAGCAGTAATATCCGTCTTTCCACCTTCGACAGCGTAAAGAAGATCGCGGACGGCTCAGGCACACCCGAGAGCCTCTTTGATGCAGAAAAGAACCCCGACACATCTGACAATACCCCGATCGTGGTATTTGTCATGGCTGCTTCTGCTCTGATCTCTCTGGCGGCGGTCAACTTAAAAAAGAAAAAAGCATAAATAAAAAATAAAAGATACAAGGAGAAACAACATGAAAAAGCTTCTTTCCATTATGCTTGCAGTACTCATGCTTATCCCGGCGGCTGCTGCGGGCACAGCAATGGTCTCGGCTGACGGAGCTGCAAAGATCATTTACGTAAAGTCGGGCAGTACGGGAGACGGATCGAGTGAGGAAAAGGCGTTCGGCGACCTGTTTGAGGCTGTAGATGCCGCAGCGGCTCTTACCGAGGATGCCGAGGTAGTCATCGTAGATACGGTCTATCTCGATTTCAGCGCAACGTATGACGAGCCCGAGCACCAGAACAAGATCACTATCAGAGGCAAGGACGAGAACGCTAAGCTTTCTGTCGCAACCTCAGGCAAGGTATGGAACATCGGCGGTAAGTTTGAGCTCAGAGACCTCCATATCGAGGTAGCTACACCGGGCAAGGCGTTCGTATTTACCACGCAGTTCCACGACGTGACCTTCGGCTACGGAATCAAGGTAACAAACACCGCGGGAAATCCCGACAACAACGCGCTTCTTTCGGTTCGATGTGTCGGAACCAACAATACGAAGAACTTCAATGCGGACAAGGGCGTGTTTGAGGGTGACTCCACTATAATCATCAAATCGGGAAGATACGAGGATATAGCCGCTTTCGCTCACAACGGAGCAAAGGGTAACCTCGAGGGTACGGTTCGCCTCTACGTCGGACAGAACGTAATAGTCAACAACCTTGTCGTTTGCAGAAATGCAAAATATACCGCTACCAATGCTGAGATATACGTAGACGGTGCGACTATCCGCCGTCATTCGGGAATGCACGACAAGAGCGTTTCGGGAATCAAGGATGCGCTCTCGGGCGTTACAGGCACTCTTAAGTTCGTTATTACCAAAAACACCGATATAAACAAGGGCTGGGATCACGGCTCTCCCGCATCTACTCTTTTCCAGGGACTTTCGGGTTGTTCGACATCTCTTGAGGATGCAGAAAAGCACCTTGACCGTGCACATATTGTTCTCGAGGTCGAGGCAAGCGTACTGAATGCGGTCACTACCTCCGACAAGGTGCGCACCTCCACATTTGATGAGGTAAAGTCTATAGCAGACGGCTCCGGCGTTCCTGCCGATATAAAGGCAATAGTTGATATCGGTACTCCGGATGATAATTACGATGGCGGTGCTTCCACCCCCGCAGATACTACCGCACCTGTAACCACCGATAAGGCACCCGAGACTACTAAGGCACCTGCGGCAACAACAAAGGCACCTTCGACCACCAAGGCACCCGAGACCACCGCCGCACCTTCTACAGGAGCTGATACCGCTCCCGCTCCCGCAGAGAATGACGGAAATAACGCAATTCTCTGGATAATCGCCGGAGTTGTTTGCGCGGCTGCGGTTGCTGTCGTTGCGATCGTAGTGATCAAGAAAAAGAAGGCAAAGTAAGCCTGAGCCTGCCAAGACTTTGATATGACCGAACAAAAAAACTCCGATATGATATGCACCCCAAAAGTGTCTGACTTTTGGGGTGCATATCAAAGCCGTGGAGTGCATAAAAGTATTTGAAAGGCACGGGAGAAAACTTTTCTTGAAAAAGTTTTCTCCCGCTCTTTTTATTGCATAGAAAATTGCGTTCTTTTGAATGCACAAAGCATCTATTCCTACTGTCATATCCGAGCGGAGCGCAAAGAAACGAAGATCGAGCGCAGCATAGCCTTGCAAACTAACCACATTACTCTTACGGTTACCGCATCGAGCGCACCGCGCGAGCTTGGGGGAAAGAAAAAGCGCCCCTATAGACATAGGAGCACATAATAACGGTTTATCTCTGCCCATTTCATAAAAGGTTTAGGAAGGGGGTACGGGGAAACC
>JAZMZS010000040.1:0-7575 GCA_045586105.1 Eubacteriales bacterium
TGCGGTCGCATAAACAGCAGATATCTATATTTATCAATGATATCTTCTTAATAAGCTGCGCATAATGATTGTTAATAATCAAAAATCGTTCTCCCAATTATACAAAACTTGTATTTTGTATAATTGGGACACGGTCAGCTAATGCTTACGAGGAGATCGCTTTATATCCTTATCTCTCGTTAATTGGCTAATGCTAAGATACTTTTCTTTCGTCGCCTCCCCGCCGCGGATATGACGTTCGGATTTATTCTTATCAAGAACCACCTTCACTTTTTCATGTAATACAGGGTCTATACAGAACAAACGCTCCGTAACATCCTTATGTACCGTGCTTTTGCTTATCCCGAAATATTTAGCAGCCGCTCTGACTGTGCTTTTGTTTTTCACAATATATCGTCCTATCAACTCACATCTCTCCTCACGTCGGTATGATCTCATAAATGTATCTCCTCTGATAATCTTACAATACATTTATATGATTGTTTTTTTCATAATATTATAATTTTTTCACTTTATATATGGAGACTCTCTATGAACGAACAAGAACGAATTGCGAATGCTCATTACTTTGAAGGCATGACCTCCATTCGCTCTATTATAAAAGGCTCCGAGCTTGGAGTAAACGACAGAAAGATCGAAACTGTTTATTTCGATATCAACGCGCAAAAAAGCAAATCGCGTGAGTTATCCTATTTAAAAAAGATGAGACTTTCCCATTCCTTCAATGTTGAATATTGCGACAGATCCGTCATTGATTCAATGTCGGTAGGAACCTCTCATGGCGGAATTATCGCCAAATGCAGCGATCGTAATTTTTCAACCGAGCTTCCCTGCTCGCTTGACGATCTGAAATTTATTGTTATGCTTGACGGTATTGAGGACCCCTTTAATTTTGGCTATGCACTTCGTTCTCTTTATGCTTTCGGCGTTGATATGGTCATTCTTCCCGAGAGAAACTGGATGAGTGCCGCAAGTATTGTATGTCGTTCTTCTGCGGGAGCTTCCGAAATGTGTAGAATGTATTCCTGCGACCCGGAATACGCCGTATCTCACTTCAAATCTCTCGGTGTATCTGTTATTGCTACAGCAAAAGAAAATTCTCTCCCTATTTCGGATATAGAATTCACGTTTCCTCTGCTGTTGATAATCGGCGGAGAAAAGCGCGGAATATCAAAAAAGATCCTATCTATGGCTGACCATATAGCAAGGATCGATTACAGCAGAAATTTCATGTCCAGCCTATCGGCGGCAAGTGCCGCCGCGATCCTCGGATATGAGGTTTCCGAGAGAAGCAAAATGTCAAATTAGACTAATTTCCCTGATTTCTTGTCCGTTTTCTCGTGCTTTTCAACAAATTTGTAATTTGACCGATTTTTTTGAAAAAATCTATTGCTTTTTCAGGTCTGATGTGCTATAATAACAAAGTCGAAAGGCAAGGCCCGTTGGTCAAGAGGCTAAGACATCGCCCTCTCACGGCGAAAACATGGGTTCGATTCCCGTACGGGTCACCAAAAAAGACTTCGTTATTCGAAGTCTTTTTTCTTATCTTATAAGTAAGAATATAAATCTTGAATGGTTGACTGATCAAAAAAATAGTGATATAATAAAACATCACTAATTGATTGGAGAATACCCAATGAAAATCAAAAACATAGGTTATGATATTCTTCTCCGGATAGACCGCGGAGAAAATCTCATTGAGTCTCTTAAGACTGCTTGCCTACAAAATAATATCACGTGCGCTTCTGTGAACGGAATAGGTGCTGCTGACATAATTACATGCGGAGTATATAACATCAATACCAAGGAATACAAGGAGCTTGGATTTGAGGGGACTTTCGAGATCCTATCTCTTTCCGGCAATATCACTACGATGAACGCTCAGCCTTATATTCATATTCACATTACCGCAAGCGACGAAAACGGAGTGTGCTTTGGAGGTCATCTTAAGGAAGCGAGAATAAGCGCTACCTGTGAGATAGTGTTGAATATCATAGATTGTAATATCGATCGTTTTTATGACGAAAAAACCGGTCTTAATCTGATCAATATATGATATGTATTACACTTATATTATAGAATGCGAGGACACTTCCCTTTACACAGGAGTTGCCAAAAACATCGGGAGCAGGATGTCCGTTCATATAAAAAAAATAAAGAAAAGTGCAAAATACACACGCTCTCATACTTTCAAAGCACTTCGAGCAGTATGGGAAAGTGATGATCGATCAAAAGCACAAAAGCTTGAATACAGGATAAAACAACTTACAAGAGCGCAAAAGCTTTGTCTGATAGAAGACAATTTGTTTTTTTGTGAGTATTTCAAAATCCTTGACGAAGCAGATTTCAGACGTATAAATGAAATAGCCATCGTTTGTTGATATAACCCCCTTAGAGTAGACACTTGAAAAACAAAAAGTATTCAAGACTACAATAAGGGGGTTATTTTTATGCAAAGAAGATCGCACAAAAACAAAGTATATAGTGCGGAGTTGAAGATACAAGCGGTAGAAGAATATCTATCCGGAAAAGGTAGTCAACGAGAGATATGCAAAAAATATGGGATTTTAGCAAAACGCACTCTCGAAGTTTGGATAATGTGGTATAATGGTCATAGAGAATTTAAGGAGCGGAGTTCCGCAAAAAGAGAGATCTATATGACCAAGGGAAGAAATACAACACAAGAAGAGCGAGCAGATGTACTACCTGAAATAGTTTACGAGCCGAGAAGAACTCGTTTCCGCCATTGAAAATTACATACACTTTTATAATACTCGTCGCTACCAAAAACGTCTGAACTGTATGACACCGTGTGAGTATTATTTCGCCACTCCCGCGCGACGAAAAATCTCTCCCTGCTGCGCAGCAGGGAGAGATGAAAGAATCTATTCATTTAACATATTCTTTTTGTTTTTTACGCTGTCTACTTGACAGGGGGCACATTAGTTGACGATGGCTTTTTTATTATTATGTACTCAGATAATGTTTGCGTACTTGGAGGGGAGCTCCTCGGCAGGAAGCGAAGCGGAAACAACGCAGTTGAATCCTGCCTTCTCAGCGAGAGCAGTGATCTCATCTACGAGCTTGAAGAATGCTTCGTTGTTATAATCGCAAATTTTCATTGTATTATCTATAAAGAGATCAGTCAGATCGTGGTCTGCTGCAACAAGACCTGCTATAAAGCCGTAAAGAGACTGAGCGTCATCAATTGCATACTGCTCGGTATCAACGAGACGTGCCTTGTAGTTAATGTCATATATCAGCTTGTTTCCCTTTTCTACGACAACTACGTTTCCTTTAGAGCTTTCAAGCGCCGTTCCTACCATCTCAATAAGCTTTTTTGTCTTACCGGTACCCTTAACGCCTACTAAAAGTTTAACCATTATAATCTCCATCCTCGGCGACCTTTGTACTTGTGCATTTCGGATGAGGCAGTCACCGTTGCCACTCATCCGCAAGAAGAGTATAATTATTCCCTTCTCTTTACTTGTATTGTACTACAAAATATAAATTATAGCAATAGTTTTTTTGAAGTTTTTTGTATAAAAAATTCAAAGCAACAAAAGAGCTTATTTCATTCTTGCTTCAAGTGCCTCGCGTTCAGCCTCATAACCTGCTTTTCCGAGAAGAGCAAACATATTTCTCTTATACTCCTCAACTCCGGGCTGGTTGAAGGGGTTGACACCGAGTGTATATCCGGAGAATGCGCAAGCAAGCTCAAAGAAGTATACAAGATAACCGAAGGAATATGCACTTCTGTCATCAAGCTCAAGTACAACGTTAGGAACCTGACCGTCGCTGTGAGCGAAGAGAGTACCGAGCATTGCAGTAGAGCAAACATCACTTACAGTCTTACCAACAAGGAAGTTCAGTCCGTCGACGTTTGCCTCATCATAAGGTATATCAAGCTTGGTGCCGGCATCCTTTATGTCAAGCACAGTCTCGAAAAGCATTCTCTGTCCGTCCTGAATGTACTGTCCAAGAGAGTGAAGGTCTGTAGAGAATATTACTGAAGAGGGGTAGATTCCCTTTCCATCCTTGCCCTCGGATTCACCGTAGAGCTGCTTCCACCACTCACAGAGCATCTGAGCACAAGGCTCGTATGCAGCGAGGATCTCAACATTCTTACCCTTGCCGAGAAGAATATTTCTTATAGCGGCATATTTTATACAATCATTATCGTCGGTATTAAGATATGCATCGCGCGAATCAAGAGCACCCTTCATCATCGCATCTATATCGATACCCGCAACAGCTATCGGAAGGAGTCCTACCGCGGTAAGAACACTGTATCTTCCACCTACATCATCAGGTACTACGAATGTCTCGTATCCGCTCTCATCCGAGAATTTCTTGAGCGTTCCCCTTGCTTTGTCTGTCGTAACGAATATTCTGTCTCTCGCTCCGTCCTTACCGTACTTCTTCTCAAGAAGCTCTCTGAAGAATCTGAAAGCAACAGCAGGCTCCGTGGTGGTACCCGACTTTGAAATAACATTTATCGCAAAATCAGTAGACTCACAAATCTCAAGAAGCTCCTTGAGAGCAGATGCGCTGATGCTGTTACCTGAGAAATAAATGTCCGGGGTGTCCTTTTTGAGACTATTGTAAATGGGGCTCTTTATAAACTCGATTGCAGCACGGGCACCGAGATAAGAACCGCCAATACCGATAACAATAAAGACCTTCGCGGTATTCTTGATCTTTTCAGCAGCTGCTTTAATGCGGGCAAACTCTTCCTTATCATAATTCACGGGGAGATCTACCCAGCCGAGAAAATCATTGCCTGCTCCGCTTTTATCTCTGACTGTTTTGACTGCTGCATTGAGCTTTGGTGCGATAGCATTCATTTCTTCATTAGAAATAAAGCTGCCAAGAAATTTGTCATTTAATTTAATTGCCATTTTCCATTTCCTCTTCATGTAAATTATAAATAAATTACTATCTTTTATATTTTACTATAATCTGCCATATATTTCAAGTACTAATTATTAAATTATCGATACTATTCTTGCAAATATTTCTTTTAAGAGAACACTCTTGTTTATCAGATCAACATTGCTCATTGATCTGATAGGCACGCTTCCTATTTCTTTTCCCTCAAGTATAAAGGTTATTCTGCCGATCTCGTCTCCGTTAGACAGAGGCGCTGTGAGATCATCATTGATCACAACATTTTTTTCAATATCTCCGACCTTGCCCTTTTCACAAACAAATGAAAAGTTCTCGCTTGATGCCGATATGCGCTCTCCCCTTCCGCCCTTGACATACATATCATCAAAGTATTCTTCCTTGTTTTGGTATAAACCGTAATTGGCAAAGCCGTAGTCAAGCAGCTTTTTAGCTTCATTATTCCTGATATCTCTTGTGGGCGATCCCATTATTACACATATAAGCTGCATGCCGTTTCTTTTTGCAGTTGCACTTATGCAGAATTTTGCTTTTGAGGTCGAGCCTGTTTTCAAGCCGTTTGCACCGTCATAAAAACGTATCAATCTATTTGTATTGGATAAAGTGAACTCACCGTTTCTTATCGTGTCCTGCCAGATGCTTGTGTACTGCAAGATCAATTCGTGCTTTAGTAGCTCTCTGCTCATAATAGCGATATCTCTTGCTGATGTAAGATGCTCGTTTACAGAATCATCAAGACCGTTTGTATTTTCGAAATGAGTATTATTCATTTCAAGCTGCTTTGCGCGTTCGTTCATTTGATTTACAAATGCTGCCTCGCTGCCTGAAATATGCTCAGCCAACGCGACCGCAGCATCGTTTGCGCTTGATACAACAACGCTCTTTATCATATCTTCAACACTCATTTTCTCACCCGGTTCAAGAAAAACCTGGCTCCCTCCCATAGAAGCGGCATTTTCCGATACTGTAACCTGTTCCTCCAGTGTAATTCTTCCTTCATCGATCGCCTCCATACAAAGCAAAAGTGTCATTACCTTAGTAACCGAAGCCGGCGGCAGAGCCTCATCGGCGTTCTGCTCAAACAAAACGGCTCCGCCAGATGCTTCCATCAGTATAGCCGAGCAGGCATCGATTTTATCAGAGAACGTTGCCGCCTCAACCTTGCCTGCGGGGATAAATAGCATTACGAGCATCATACTTATGCTCACAAGATAACCGATGATACGATTGCAAGATCGCTCCATTATATTCTCCTTTGTCGTTTTGATATTTTATATATATTACATCTCAATTCAATAAAGAACAAAAAATGACCGTTACAAGTTAATACAGCTTGCAACGGTCGCTACTTTAAAAAGAGATATCGGCAATCAGCATGTTGTGATCTGAATACTCGCTTTCATGTAAAAAGACACGATCAAAATTCAAATTATCGGATATAATTATGTTATCTATACATCCGCCTTCCTTGAAGGTGTGGGTCGGGTGCTCACTGTTATTTGCGAGCTTCACGCCGCACAAAGCGTTTAATTCATCAAAAGACTCGATGTTCAGATCTCCCGTAAGGATAAAGCGTTTTTCCTTTGATAAGATCGAAGAAATAAATCGAAGCTGTTCTTTTCTTACGTCAAATTCCCTATAACTGAGATGTGTGTTAAAAAAAGATAAATATCCAATCTCTGTCTCAAGAACGAGCTTTAACATTATTCTTTGTTCGGAGGCGGAGGGAAGCATAAATTTCTGCATACTGACAAGAGGGTAGGAAAATAGCACGCCGATACCGTATTCGCCTCCGTCATAGTCAATGGATTTTGCAAACAATGCCGAGGGATAACCGCAGATCCTGTTTATCTCTCCGAGCGTATTTACGCTTCGGCTTCTGTGAACTCCAACATCGATCTCCTGTAATCCGACAAAATCCGCTCCTATTCCCTTGATCTCCTCTGCTATACCATTGATGCTTTCGGCACCGTCTGTATTATGTACGTTATATGTTGCTACCCTGAGCTCCATTTTCTTAATCCTCCTATTTTCAATTTTCGGGCTTTGTTTTGCGTCGAATATACTCATCACTCAGAATAGAGCATATTCCGATATCCCTATACTGCCCTTTTATCATCATGGACGATCTCATGATCCCCTCGAAGCTCATGCCACATTTTTCCATGACTCTTCGGCTGCTTTTGTTCTCGGCAATATATTTAGCTTCGATTCGTCGAAGGATAAGAGTGTCAAATCCGAACGCGATGACTTCAGCAAGAGCCTCTGCTGCAATTCCTTGTCCCCAAAAGCTTCTGTTGATAACATATCCGACCTCGGCAGAATTATTATGAAGATCAAAAGAAGTAAAGCCGCATGTACCGATCATTTTGCCCTTATGTTCTCCGTCTTTAAGCATCAAAGCCCAGTCATAGTATTTTCCTATCCTGTAATCAAGCTTGATCCTCTTGAGATACTGTCGAGTGAATTCAATATTTTCATGAGGATGCCATAGAAGGTATTCCGGTACCTTTGGATCTGATGAATACTCAAAAACATCAGTTGCATCACTCGTATCCAAAGCTCTGAGGATCAGTCGTTTTGTGCTCATAACAGGAAGATGCGAAAAGACCTTCAGCATTTTATCCTTAGTCACAAAACCGCCTCCCCTATTAAAAATATCCTGTA
>JAZMZS010000041.1:0-8614 GCA_045586105.1 Eubacteriales bacterium
TGATCATCTTCTCTGCGAGAGGAGCGATCTCCTTTGCTCTGGTAAGAGTTGTTTCAATCTGTCCGTTCTCAAGCAGATATGTTACCATGCCTCTGAGCATTGCTTTTCTGTGGGCGGTAGGTCTGCCGAGCTTTCTGGTTCCGGGCATCTGTTTTCCCTCCTTTATCGATTTTACCGATTAGTCCTCTTCTTTTTTGAGGTCCAAACCGAGTGAGCGTAACTTTTGAATAACTTCTTCGAGCGACTTCTTTCCAAGGTTTCTTACCTTGATCATGTCCTCTTCGGTACGGTTAGTGAGATCCTCTACCGTATCTATGCCGGCGCGCTTCAAGCAGTTGAAGCTTCTGACCGACATGTCAAGTTCCTCAATGGTCATCTCAAGAACCTTTTCCTTCTTGGTCTCTTCTCTCTCAACCATTATATCGATGCTCTTCGCCTCGTCTGACATATCGACAAACAAGTTGAGATGCTCGTTGAGAATCTTGGCTCCAAGCGAGATCGCTTCTTTTGCTGAGATAGTACCGTTTGTGAGAACGTCGATGGTCAGCTTGTCGTAATCTGTGATATTGCCGACGCGGGTATTCTCTACCTTGTAGCTTACGCTGTACACGGGAGTGAAGATCGAGTCGGTGAATATAAGACCGATAGGCATTCCGCTCTGACCGAGTGTCTGAGCATACATCTGCTTGTTCTTTTCCTGAGAAACATATCCTCTGCCGTGGTCAAAGGTGAGCTCCATATAGAAGTGCGCCTTGTCGCATACGGTGGCGATATGATGGTCGGGATTGAGTATCTCTATATCAGCATCTCCGATGATATCACCTGCGGTAACATCATGGGCTCCGTTGATATCGATAACAACCGTCTTTGCCGTAGAGCAATGCAGCTTTGCTACTATGCCCTTTACATTGAGGACGATCTCCGGCACGTCTTCCTTTACTCCGGGAACGGTAGAGATCTCATGGAGAACTCCGTCGATCTTGATGCTGGTTACAGCATATCCGGGGAGAGAGGAAAGGAGCACTCTGCGAAGAGAGTTTCCGAGGGTCGTACCGTATCCGCGCTCAAGAGGCTCTACTATAAAGCGTCCTGTCTTAGAATCGTTGTTTTCGTTTTCAACGGTTATATTGGGTTTCTCTATTTCGATCATGATAATCCTCCTTTTAAATCAATTTTTCATCTTCCAAAAAATTGCCGATTCCTTCGTGGATCAATCAAACCGAACGTATACAAAGTATATACATGAATACGTACGATCTGCTTTCTGTCCCTGCCGACTGACGCCGGAAGGGCACAGGAGGCATATCTTACTTAGAATAGAGCTCGACGATAAGCTGCTCGGTGAACGGGAAGTCAATGTCCTCTCTTGCGGGAAGAGCATTTACCTTTGCGCTCATGTTTGCTGCGTCGATATCAAGCCACTTGGGAGCGGTCTTGGTTGCAAGTCCCTCTGCAAGCTCCTTGATCTTTGCACTGTCACGGCTGCCCTCAGCTACAGCAACAACGTCGCCTGCCTTGATGAGCATGGAAGGAATGCTTGCCTTCTTGCCGTTGAGTGTGAAGTGACCGTGAAGAACGAGCTGACGAGCCTCCTTACGGCTGTTTGCCATACCCATTCTGTATACAACATTGTCAAGTCTGGTCTCGAGAATGATAAGGAGGTTCTCACCGGTCATGCCTTCCTTCTTCTCTGCCATTACATAGTAGTTCTTGAACTGCTTCTCAAGAACCCCATAGTATCTTCTTGCCTTCTGCTTCTCACGCATCTGCATTCCGTACTCACTAACCTTCTTACGAGCCGCACCGTGCTGTCCGGGAGCGGTAGGTCTGTGGTTGAAGGAGCACTTATCGGATGTGCAGCGCTCGCCCTTGAGATAAAGCTTTACGCCCTCTCTACGGCACATTCTGCACGAAGGTCCAGTATATCTTGCCATTTCTTTCTACCTCCTAAAAATTATACGCGGCGTCTCTTAGGCGGACGGCAACCGTTGTGAGGGATAGGAGTAACATCTTTGATAAGAGTTATCTGAAGTCCTACCGTCTCGAGAGCGCGGATTGCAGACTCACGTCCGGATCCGGGACCCTTTACATAGACCTCTACGGTCTTCATGCCATGCTCAGTTGCGAGCTTACCTGCGGTCTCTGCTGCGGTCTGTGCTGCGAAGGGAGTCGACTTTCTTGAACCCTTAAAGCCAAGCTCACCGGCACTTGCCCATGATACTGCATTGCCTGCAAGGTCTGTGATAGTAACGATAGTATTGTTGAAGGTTGCCTGGATATGGGCGCAGCCCTTCTCAATATTCTTACGCTCACGACGCTTCTTAACAACTTTCTTTGCTGCTTTTGCCATTTTGTCGTGTCTCCTTTACTTCTTCTTGTTTGCGATCGTCTTAGCGGGACCTTTTCTTGTACGTGCGTTGGTCTTGGTTCTCTGACCTCTTACAGGAAGTCCCTTTCTGTGACGGATACCGCGGTAGCAGTTGATCTCTACCATTCTCTTGATATTGAGTGCAACGTCACGGCGGAGGTCACCCTCAACTACGTAGGATGCTTCGATAACGTCACGGAGCTTTGCTACGTCGCTCTCGGTAAGGTCCTTTGCGCGGATATCAGGATCGATTCCCGTCTGTGCGAGGATGTCCTTTGCGCTCTTGGGTCCTATACCGTAGATATAAGTGAGTGCTATCTCGATTCTCTTGTTATTCGGAATATCAACACCGGCTATACGAGCCATATTGTTCTTTCACCCTTTCCTTTGGTATTTGTCGTTTTTCGGTTCGTTTATGCTTAACCCTGTCTCTGCTTATGCTTGGGGTTCTCGCATATTACCATTACTTTACCTTTTCTCTTGATGATTTTGCACTTTTCGCAAATCTTCTTTACGGAAGGCTTAACTTTCATTTCTGTAATCTTCCTTTCGAGTTATTTCATACGCCAGGTAATGCGTCCCTTGTTAAGGTCGTATACCGATACCTCAACGGTAACACGGTCACCGGGCAAAATACGGATATAATTCATTCTCAGCTTCCCCGATATGTGCGCGGTCACGATGTGGCCGTTAGGAAGCTTAACCTTGAAGGTGGCACTGGGCAGAGCCTCTGTTACTACACCCTCAAATTCAATAACATCATCCTTTGGCAGAATAATCACTCCTTATCGGTTTGCCATTTCGGTCAGATGAGCGTTGTGAGAAACGTTCCGTCCGCAGTTATTACCACGGTGTTCTCGTAATGAGCCGAGAGAGATCCGTCGGCAGTTTTTACCGTCCATCCGTCGGGCATGACCTTTACCTCGCGGGAGCCTGCATTTATCATAGGCTCGACAGCAATTGCCATTCCCGCCATCAGTCTCTGTCCTCTGCCCTGTGTACCGTAATTCGGAACATCGGGAGACTCATGCAGCGCCGCACCTATACCGTGTCCGATATATTCACGTACAACGCCGTAGCCCCGGCTCTCAGCATACTGCTGTATTGCCGCTCCGATATCTCCGATCCTCGCATCGGGCCGTATCCTCGAAATCCCCTCAAAGAAACACTCCCGTGTTACCTTTATCAGGTCAGCCGCGCTCTCGGATACCTTACCTACGGCAAAGGTTCTTGCCGCGTCCCCGTGAAATCCGCCCTTGAAAGCTCCGACATCCACCGACACTATATCGCCCTCCTTAAGTATACGCTTGTCAGAGGGAATTCCGTGTATAATTTCGTCGTTTACGCTAATGCAAGCGGAAGCGGGAAACCCGCTGTAACCGAGAAACGAGGGCTTTGCCCCGCATTTCTCGATATACTCGCGAATCTTACGATCTATCTCTTTGGTGCTGACTCCACAGCGGATAGCTTCCTCCGCTACGAGCAGCGCCTCGCCGGTTATTCTGCCGGCCTCTTTCATCAATGCTATCTGTGCCGAATTTTTCAGTCGTATCATTTCTTATTAGTTTACCCCAATTGCCTTGAAGGTAAGAGCAGTGGTGTCCTCCACCTTTTCCTGTCCTCTGACCACCTTGAGCATTCCCTTGGCTCCGTAGAACTCCTTGAGAGGCTCGGTAAGATCGTGATACACCTTAAGTCTGTCTAAAACGACCTCGGGCATATCGTCGGGACGGATAGTAAGCTCCGCGCCGCATCTGTCGCACTTGTCTCCGTCAGCGGAAGGAAGATACTGAGTGTGGAAGGTCGCGCCGCAAGCAGCACATACACGTCTACCGCTCATGCGGTCTACGATCTCTGCGTCAGGAACCTCGATCTCAACGACCAGGTCTATCGACACGCCCATCTCGTCGAGGGCTGCTGCCTGAGGAACTGTTCTCGGGAAACCGTCAAGGATGAAACCGTTTTTGCAGTCATCCTCAGCAAGTCTCTCCTTGATTATTCCGATAACTACCTCATCGGGCACAAGCTCACCCTTTTCGGTGAAAGCCTTTGCCTTCAGTCCCATCTCTGTGCCGCCCTTGATAGCTGCACGGATGATGGCGCCTGTGGAGATAGCGGGAATATCAAGCTTTTTAGATACAAGCTCCGCCTGTGTGCCCTTGCCGGCACCGGGTGCTCCTAAGAAAATAATCTTCATGCTTTTCCTCCGATTCGGCTATTATTCAAGGAAGCCCTTGTAATGACGCATGGTCATCTGAGCCTCGATCTCGCGTGCAGTCTCAATAGCAACTCCGACTACGATAAGAAGCGAAGAGCCGCTGAATGCGATGCCTGCGAGAGCGTTGTTGCTTACAGCGTTTACTATCATAGGAACTACTGCGATTATGCTGAGGAAGATCGCGCCCATGAGCGTTACCTTGCCAAGTACCTTTGTGATATACTCAGCAGTAGGTCTGCCGGGACGGATACCCGTGATAGAACCGCCGTTCTTCTGAATGTTGTTTGCAACTTCCTGAGGATTGAATGATATTGCAATATAGAAATATGAAAAGGCAATGATCAAAACAAAGAAGAGTATGATATAAAGGGCAGAAGTCGGAGAGAAAAGCTGATACCAGAAGTTCGTCTCGGATACGCCGGCGAACTGCATGATAGTTACGGGCAGGGAGATAATCGACGAAGCGAAGATTATCGGCATAACGCCCGACATGTTCAGCTTTATAGGAAGGTTCTGACTCTGGCCGCCATACATTTTTCTGCCGACCACGCGCTTTGCGTACTGGACAGGGAGTCTGCGCTCACTGTCAGTGATGAATACTACGAATATGACTGCTGCGCATACTGCTGCTACTACAACAAGCGTCAGGAAGATCCAGAGAATACCAAGGTAATCTCCGTCGATGATCTGTCCTACGTAGGACGCAATTCTCGCATAGAGCGTAACGATCAGTCCGGGACCGCCTGCTACGATATTAGCGAAAAGTATAATGGATATACCGTTGCCGATACCGTGCTCGTTGATCTTCTCGCCGAGCCACATGATGATAGCAGCACCTGCGCAGTAGCATGCGATTATGGTGATGCAGCCGTACCATGCCTTACCGTCGGCGGTAAGTGCAGAGTAGGTGTTTCTCATCAGCATGTAGTAGCCGATACTTGTGAGAAGAGCAAGTCCGACGGTTACAAGTCTTGTCAGAGAGTTGAGCTTCTTCTTGCCCTCTTCGCCCTCTTTGGAGAGTCTCTCAAGAGCGGGAATAGCAACACAGAGAAGCTGAATAACGATCGAAGACGTGATATAAGGTGATATTGACAGAGCAAACAGGGTCGCTGTTGAGAACGCGCCTCCCGAGAGAATATTCATGTACTCAAATATGGAACCCTGAGGAACCTGGATCTGAGATGCATCAATAAAGGGAACGGGTATGATCGCGCCAAAGCGGTAGATAAGAAGAATGATAAGAGTATATACCAGCTTCTTTCTGAGCTCGGGGATCTTGATGGCGTTTTTCATTGTCTGAAACATCTTATACCACCTCGGTCTTTCCACCTGCCGCTTCTATCTTTTCCTTGGCACTCGCTGAAAAGACTGTCGCTTTAACAGTTATTTTTTTAGAGAGCTCGCCATTTCCAAGCACCTTAAGGTCAGCATAGTTATCCTTTACGATACCGCAGCCCTTAAGAATATCAAGGTCAACAACCGCACCATCCTCAAACTTATTGAGCACGTCAAGGTTGATTATGCAGTACTGAACTGCAAATCTGTTCTTGAAGCCTCTCTTGGGGAGTTTTCTGTAAAGCGGAATTTGACCGCCCTCAAATCCGGGTCTTACACCGCCGCCGGAGCGTGCGTTCTGACCCTTGTGGCCCTTACCTGCTGTCTTTCCGTTTCCGGAACCGGGGCCTCTACCCTTTCTCCAGCTGTCCTGAACAGAACCGGGAGCGGGTGAAAGTTCATGAAGTTTCATTGGGTAATCCTCCTTCATCCAAATTCCGATTAAACGGTCTCAACCTTGACAAGGTGAGAAATTACTTTGATCTTGCCATCGAGCACCTTGCCCTCTTCATGGGTGATGCTGTCGCCGATCTTCTTAAGACCGAGAGAAGCAGCAGTTGCCTTCTGGTTGGGCTTGGTTGCGATGAGGCTCTTTACAAGCGTTACCTTCTTCATTATACGCTACCTCCTTAACCCTTCATCTGCTCTACGGAGATGCCGCGTGCGCCTGCAACCTCTTCAGCAGTTCTGAGCTCGGACAGAGCAGCGAATGCAGCCTTAACAACGTTTGTGGGGTTGTTGGAACGAAGGCACTTTGCTCTGATGTTCTTGATGCCTGCAAGCTCAAGTACGGGACGTACAGAGCCGCCGGCGATAATTCCTGTACCGGGTGCGGCAGGCTTAAGAAGGACCTTACCTGCACCGTACTCGCAGAGGATCTCGTGAGGAATGGTGGAACCGGAAAGAGAAACCTCGATCATGTTCTTCTTTGCATCCTCGATACCCTTGCGGATAGCGTCCGGAACCTCGGCAGCCTTGCCGAGACCGTAGCCTACGTGACCGTTTCTGTCACCTACTACCATAAGTGCGGTAAATCTTGCAATTCTACCACCCTTGACAGTCTTAGAAACACGGTTGAGAGTTACGAGCTTTTCCTCAAGCTCGAGCTCTGCCGGATTGAATTTCTTTGCCATCTTTTTACTCCTTAATTTAATGTTTCTTTATCGAAACCGTGTACAAACCGGAAGCCTTAGAACTTCAGGCCGCCCTCACGAGCGCCTTCTGCAAGCTCCGATACACGTCCGTGATAGAGGTAACCGCCACGGTCGAATACGACGGTGTCGATTCCCTTATCGAGAGCTCTCTGCGCGAGGATCTTACCGATCTCTCTTGCAGCTGCCTTGTTGGAGCCAAGACCCTCGAAAGTCTTTTCGAGAGTAGTAGCACTTACGAGTGTAACACCCTTAACGTCATCAATGATCTGAGCGGATATATTAGCGTTCGAACGGTATACTGCAAGACGAGGTCTCTGTGCCGTTCCCGAAATATGTGCTCTGACTCTCTTATGTCTCTTAATACGAGCCTTATTGCTATCAAACTTTGATACCATGCTATTCCACTCCTTTCATTATTTACCGGCTTTTCCGGCCTTGCGACGGATGTGCTCATCAAAGTACTTGACACCCTTGCCGTGATAGGGCTCGGGAGGTCTCTTGCTTCTGATAACCGCTGCTATCTGACCTACTGCCTGCTTGTCGATTCCCTTTACGATGATCGTGTTGGAATCCGGAACCTCGAAGGTGATTCCTGCGGGAGCAGCGATAATAACGGGGTGCGAATATCCGAGTGCGATGTTAAGATCCTTGCCCTTGAGCTCAACTCTGTAACCAACGCCTACGATCTCGAGCTTCTTTGAGAAGCCCTCGTTTACGCCGTTTACCATGTTGTTGATAAGAGCACGGGTAAGACCGTGGAGAGCTCTTACCTCCTTCTCGTCGTTAGGACGGGAAACGAGGACCTCAGCACCCTCAACCTTGATGTCGATGATAGCATCGAACTTCTGTGTAAGCTCACCGAGCTTACCCTTTACAGTAACCACATTGTTGTCTGCAACCGTAACGGTTACGCCTGCAGGAATTGCAACGGGCAGTCTTCCTATTCTTGACATTTCTCTTATCCTCCTCTGTAATTACCAGACAAAGGCGAGAACTTCGCCGCCGACGTTAGCCTTGCGAGCTTCCTTGTCGGTCATTATGCCCTTAGATGTGGAAACGATTGCAATGCCAAGACCGTTCATGACCTTGGGCATATCCTCGCAGTTGGAGTAGATACGAAGACCGGGCTTCGATACTCTGCGAAGGCCGCGAATGACCTTCTGCTTGCCTGCAAGATACTTGAGGGTGATTCTGATAACACCCTGCTTGCCGTCCTCGATGATCTCAAAGGACTTGATATAACCCTCGTCAAGAAGGATCTGTGCGATCGCCTTCTTCATGTTGGATGCGGGAACGTCAACAGACTCGTGCTTTGCATCGTTTGCATTTCTGATTCTTGTGAGCATATCCGCAATTACGTCTGAAATTTGCATTTTAATTTCCTCCTGTATGCAAGTTAAAATTTGTCTTGCTGCCTTATTCGGGCGGCAAATCGGCGGTTAAAGCTTGTTTTTGCTTTCCTTCCGATAAGTGGGGAATGATTACCAGCTTGCCTTCTTTACTCCGGGGATCTCGCCCTTGTATGCGAGCTCTCTGAAG
>JAZMZS010000042.1:0-9301 GCA_045586105.1 Eubacteriales bacterium
GCAGAGAGCAGGAATCACTTGAGAGGTATAAGCGAAATGCGAATATACTTGCAGAACAGTATGAGCAGCTTAACAAGCTCACCGACGAATACCGCAAGCTGAACAATGCTCCCGAGAGGGATGCGGACAAGCTCAAGGCAAAGCGTGAGGAGATACGTTCTCTCAACGAAAGTATTGACATCAACGAGAGCGGACTCAAGGCGAGCCGTGTTTCCGAGACTATACGCAATATGATCTCCCGTTCGATTCGCCGTCAGGGTGACGAGATATCCCGCACGAAGCAAAGATATCTCGAAAAGCAAAAAGCACAGACCATAAAGAAGAACGAAACGATCAAAGAGATCCGCCAAAACTACTACGAGCGTCAGAAGGCGCGCACTCAGAGCCGAAAGAATACCGAGACAAAGAAAAAGATATCGCGAGAAATAAAGAGACTGAGATCACGACTTGAAAATCCTACTAAGTATAGGAACGTTGTCAATGAGATGCACGATTTTGCCGCAAATGCTCTTTCACTTGCTGATGCTGTTTTTAGCGGTGCGGCGAATGCTGCCATATCTGAGATGGATGTTACAAGTCTAAGCCAAAGCGAAGAAATTGCACTTGGTAAATATCGATCTAAAATCGGTCAAAGAGGTGAGTTGCAGCAAAAGTATACCGATGCAAAAGAGAAAGGTGAGAATACTTCCGAAATTAAAAAAGAGCTTCGCGATGTTCAAGCAGAGATAACCGAGCTTGACACGGGAGAACTAAAGGAATTGTTCGAGAGGGAACGGCGCGGAATCTATAAGACAAAATCGGGCAAACTGTTCTCCGAGCTTAAGAGCGCGTACAAGGCGTTTGAGACCTCCGAGGATGTAAACGTCAAGGCTACGTATAATCAGCAGGTATACGATCACCTTGACACTCTGTCAAGACAGGCGGGAGACGTTCTTGTCAGTGATATGAACGGCGCCCAGCTCGAGGCGCTGTACCGCGCTTACAAGATGATCAACCACGTTGTCGCAGAGGCGAACACGCTCTACGTCAACGGCCGCAAGGTGGAGGCAAATACCTTTGCTGATAGGATCGTCGAGGAGATACGCGCCCGCAATTCATCCGGTACGAAGAATGCGACGATCGAGGATATCAAAAAGCTCGGTATAAACGAGCTGAAGCCTATTTACTTGTTCAGGTATATGGATTCTGCAGCACTTACCGAGCTGTATCAGAATATGCGCCGCGGCGAGGAGACGTGGGCGAGAGACGTCGAGGAGGCAACGCTGCACGTTCGTGAGGTCCGCCGCAGATACGGCGCAGACCGTTGGGACCTGGAAGAGCAACACTCCGTCAGGCTTGATTCGGGAGAGACGGTAGAGCTTACGCTTGAGCATCTTATGACGCTCTATGCATACTCAAACCGCCCGCAGGCGAGAGAACACTTGACGGTCGGAGGCTTCAAATTCCTGCCTATCGAAAAGGTAAAGGTAAAGAGAGACGTAAGCTCCAAGAACCCGCTTGTCAGGAAGCTCAAGGAATCCTTCTCCGAGCATTACCTTACCGAGGAATACACTCACGTACTGACCGATAAGGATATCGACTTTATCTGCCGCAATCTTCTCGACGATAATATGCGTGCATACGTCGACGATATGCAGTCGTTCCTTTCAGTAAACATGGCGGCAAAGGGCAACGAGGTATCGAGGACGCTATATGGCATAGATCTGTTTGGAGATAAGAATTATTTCCCGATACAGACCGCGAGCGACTACGTGCAGCAGTCGATGGCACCCGTTGAAGCATCCTCTTTGTCAAATTCGGGATTCTCTAAGCCCACGGTTCCTAATGCTGACAACCCGATAGTGCTTCGCAATTTCCACGACGTTTGGACGGGACACGTCAATAAGATGTCGAACTACCATTCCTTCGTGCTTGGTATCGAGACGATGAACCGAGTGCTCGGGTACAACGTTATCGACGGTGAGAAAAACTTCTCGATGGATAGTGAGATCACCTCTGCATACGGTAACGGTGTGTACGATTACATCAAGCAGCTTGTCGCAGACGTGAACGGAGGTGTGCAGACGGGCGGCGTTACGGGCAAGTTCCTCAAGCTGGTATCCCTTTTTAAGAAAAACGCTGTTGCCGCTTCGATGTCGGTCGTAGTTCAGCAGCCTACGGCGATCATCCGTGCTATGGCATACATAGATCCGAAGTATTTCGGAGGCATAACCAAGCTCAAATATAACGAACGCTGGGAAGAACTCAAGCAGTACGCTCCTATTGCTATTATCAAGGATATCGGAGGATTTGACACCTCCTCGGGCAGACAGGCGTCGAGTTATATCCTGGCGCGCGAGTACGGGACCGAGGGAAGCCTTATAGACAGAGTGAAGGATAAGGCAAAGGGATTCATAGAAGACGCCGATTACCGCGACGAGGCGTTCATGCTGGCAGCGGCAAAAGCTGACCAAATGGGTTGGCTTGCAATATGGGAAGCGGCAAAGGCTGAGACTGTCGAAAAAACAGGGCTTCGGGGAGAGGAACTTCTCGAAAAAGCGGGAATGCGATTTACCGAGGTTGTGGAGCTGACACAGGTATACGATTCGGTGTTCTCACGTTCGGGATATATGCGCGATCGAGGCGACCTTGCAAAGATGCTGACGGCATTCATGGGCGAGCCTACGACGAGTATCAATATGCTTTTTGAGGCGGTGACGAACCTGAAGACTAATCCGAAGCGATGCGCCAAGCTTGCAGGGGCGGTGTTTGCTTCGATAATTGCCGCCGATCTTCTCAAGTCTCTGTGGACTGCCGGTCGCGATGAGGACGAGGACGAGTCTTATCTCGAAAAATTCCTTGAGGCATTCTCACGCAACGTGAGCGACGATATGTTTATTCCGAATATGCTTCCTTTCATTCGCGACATTATTGCTGTGATAGAGGGCAGAGACGTGCCGCGCAGCGATATGGAGCTGATCTCCAATGTCGTTGACGCAGTAAAGGGCGTTTTCAGTGAGTCGAGGTCCGGCTATCGGAAGGTAGAGGACGTTGCCGGTGCTTTCGGTGCCTTCTTCGGCATTCCTATCAAGAATATTATGCGCGACGCCCGTACGATCACGGGTAGCTTTAAGTCGATGATGGTCGCGCCTTCGGGAGAGGGAATGGCGGCCGCTATCGGAGAGGGAATTACGGATAACGTGTTCTTTGACATTGTCGGAAAGATCTACGAGCTCACGAGGAAAAAGTATTCGACCGAGCAGATAGAGCGCACTCTTGGTTCGCTTGAGGCGGCAGCGGAGGCGAACGGCTCAAAGATAGCAAACGTACATCCCGACAGAGAGCCTCCTTCCTCCTTCACGATAAAGAACGAGAAGTATGCTCTTTCGGGGACGGAGCGTGACGAGTGGTATGAAATCAGGGCGGAGAATGTGGCGCGCCTTTACGGTGAGCTGATAGACTCGATGCTCTACGACACTCTCTCCGACGATGATAAGTATAAGGCGCTGACGGTCATCTTTTCTCACGCTAATTATCTTGCCAAGATCAATTACTGTGAGCAGAACGGAATCGAGTACAGCGATCCCGAGCATGAGAGATATATCGAGAAGCTCGACGCGGGATATTCGATAGCTCAGCTTATGTGGGAGAAGTACACGTTCGACGAGCCGAAAATGAAGCAGAGCGACAAGATGAGGGCTATCGCTAACAGTTCTATGCCGATTGAGGATCAGCTCGAACACGTGTATCAGCTCGTTACCTACGACAACGACGACGGAGTGCTCGTCACTACTAAGTACGAGAATATCAAGGCGGCATCCGACGCAGGAGCTCCGCTGTCGCTGATAGCTTCTATGATGACGTACTATGATGCGGTCGAACCCGTCAAGGACAAAAACGGCAAGACTATCGCATACGAAGGCTCGGACGGTCAGAGAGCCAAGACGAAGACCGCGCTCATGCAGGACTGGCTTGACGCCACGGGACACGAGTATTCTGACGGAAGAATGGTAGCAATAACCGATACCATGCGTCACTATATGTATGCTGTCCTTTACCCGAACAGTAAAAATCCCTTCAAGGCGAAATAAGAAAAGAGGAACATCCCGGTGCGGGGTGTTCCTCTTTTTGTCAACGGAGCTTAATAATAAACGGCATACAACTTATCTTCTATAACGTCGCGCAAGTGAATGGGATCGACAGAATGCTTGTTACAATCGTCTACGATAGACTGAACAAGTGTCATGTTGTCGGATACGTTGCTTACCTCGTCAATGATCTCGGCATCTCCGTTCTGTTTTTGCAGAGCGATAATGCCGTATCCTCCGCCCTCTGTTTTGATCAACATATACTGTGTCATTTTCGTCCTCGTTGTGATAAGATTTTTGATCGGTTCAAAAGAGGGCGGGGAGGGGCGTGAGAACTGTAGGATAAAAACTCAATGACGTGATACCTGTGTGTCCTGCTGAATGCTGTGATAGACATAAGATGTCCTGCTTGAAGTATTAAAACCGATATGAAGATATCAGTTTTTTTAAATATTCCGTCAAGGAGGCTTTGCAACCTCATAGGTACCTATATCGTTCTCATTCTTCGGTACCGACGTCTGTAAGAATTCCGACGACCTCGTTATAGGGCATCGAGTATCTCTGCTGGAGATAGCGCATAGAAGCGCCGAGCTCTCCGTCGGGGCCTCCGACCTGTGAAATGATTATCTGTGCGTAAAGAGGGTTGGGGTTCTTGATCTTTACGGGATACTGCAGCTTCTTTTCATATATCCACATTTAGTTTGCCTCGCTTTCCCATGGCCAGGGAGAGGATACCCAATCCCACTTGCTGCCGTCGTTAGAATAGACCGTAAGAGGTCCGTATTTCTGCTCGTACTTGTCGGTAAGCTCCTCAAGCTCGCCTACAAGCTCATTGTAATGAGCGAGTGCCGCTTGGCAGTTTGGATGACCGTCGAGGTAAAGCACCGTCTCGTAAAGGGCAAAGCTGACGGCTTTGAGCTTGTTCTTGAGATCTCCGTCGCGGCAGGAGGACAATCTGGACTGTACGTTCATCATCTTGCTCCACCTGCCTTCCAGGGCTTGTTAAGCTCGGCAAACAGCGTTCCGTTTGCGAGTGCATCTTCCGGTGAATATACGTTGTCGAAGATCTGATGAGGCGAATAGACCATCGCAAGAGAGGGCTTGCCTGCGCAGGACGAAGCGAGGGCTTCCTTGCAATTCCCGCCCGCCTCTGCTCTTGCTCCGATAGGATCGGATGCGTGCTCACAGCAGCTGCCGCTTCCTGCAGTACGGCACGCGCCGTTCATCCTGCCGCCGCAAGCACTGCGTCCGACACCCCTCGTGCGGCATCCGCAGGAGGGCTCTGCCATCGGTTGAGAGCCGAGCATTTCCGTGAGAACGCGGGGGTCTGTGCCCCTGCATCTGTTCATTTCGGGATTGTATTTCATTATAATAAAACTACTCCGTGTTGCTTTATATAGACGGCAAGTGCCGTCTGATAATATTGTATTCATAAATAAAAAAAATGACAGTGCTCCTGCATCATCCTGCGGTATCTCGCATAGAAATAAAACATACAGCGAAATCAAAAAAGGAGCAGTATATGAAGAATTCAAGAACTCTGATATGTACAGTAACCACGGCAGTGCTGTTTTTGATATGCGCATTCTGTATAAACGCCCGTGCGGATGAGGAGCGTCCGATCCTTTCTCCTGCGTTTGACGTATTGTCGGCAGAGCAGAGAATGATCAAGTGCGGCATTGAAAACGAGAACGTATCCTTTACTCTGACCGATTTTAAGCAGGGAATAGGCTTGGCGGAGGTGGGGTATATTACCTTCAGCCGCGTTCCCGATCCTACCGAGGGTTATCTTGCGGTCGGTTCTATGACGGTAGAGGCAGGACAAACGGTGTATGCCGAGATGCTCGGAATGCTTGAGTTCGTGCCTGCCTCAGCTGAGATTGAGCTTGCATCATTTTGCTTTTCGGGAGACGAGGGTACGAGCGGAGCGGATATCGAATGCATGGTTAAGATCATCGACCGCCTCAATTATGCGCCTACTGCCGCCTCTGTTCACGAAAACCGACTCACCTTCAGTGCGCTCAGCGGAAAGAGCACTGTCGGAACTCTCGGCGCGCAGGATCCCGACGGGGATGCGGTGCGCTTTGAAATAGTAAAATACCCAAGCCATGGTACGATAACCGAGCTCGACCGCGATACCGGTGAATTCAGCTACGTTTCAAAGGGAAGCTACACGGGCAAGGATGGCTTTTGTTACGTTGCCGTTGACGAATACGGCAACTACACCGAAAGCGTGCGTGTCAACGTCGAAGTCAAGCCAGACCGAAGCAGGCTCGAATTTTCGGATGAAGATGAGATCCGCGACCTTTCCGCCGCTTCCGTAATGATAAGCGGAGGCGTGATGGATGCGAAGGTGCAGGGCGGCGCTTACGTTTTTGCTCCCGAATTGAAGATAAAGCGCGCGGAGTTTTTCGTAATGGCAATGAAGGCGGCGGGCAAGAGCCCATCTGACGTGTTCTCCGCGCTTGATACGATATCCGACGCAGACCTGATACCGACGGAGGCAAAGCCGTACATTGCGGCGGCGATCGCGGGCGGTTATATTATCCCCGAGATCAACGCGGAGGGCGAAAAATGCCTCCGCCCCGATGATGTTATAACTAAGGCAGAGGCGGCTTCCTTTCTGTCAAAGCTTTGCGGATACGAGAAGCGCGCTGACGATATGTCGGTTTTTGCAGACTTCGGCAGAGTGGATGCGAGCATGGTAAGATCTGTGTCCGCAATGTACGAATACGGCGTCATAGACTGCCCGAACGGCATGATAAGCCCAAACGAGCAGATCACACGCGATTCCTGCGCACGAATGCTGTACCGATTTATGAATATTGAAGCTTGAAACGAAAACGGAGAGCGTCTGCTCTCCGTTTTTTGCTTTGTTATACTATCCTATTACGTCCTCGATCCTTGCAAGGATACCGTAGTCGGCATAATCGAATATACGCGCGTCCTTGTCGGGATTGATCGCTATTATAGTTTGCGCGCCTTCTATTGCGCAGGTGTGATGAACTGCACCCGAAATGCCCGCCGCGATGTATATCTTCGGGCTGACGTTCTTTCCCGTAAGCCCGACCTGCTCCTCGTAGGGAGCCTTTCCCATATCGACAATACCTCTTGAAGCCGCAAGCTCAGCACCTATCCTGACTGCAAACGCATGAGCGGCGTCGAGCGATTCGAGCGCTCCCTTGCCGAGCGCGAGAATAAGGGATGATGACTCGCTTTCAACTCTGACCGTTGCCATCTTCGGGGTGGTCGTGCACTTGATCTTAGCGCTGATAGAGCCGCTTCTTGCAGGGCGGTACATATAAAACTCTCCGCCCTCTATCTCGAGCTGAGTGCAGTCGGCGCAAAGTCCCGTGTTCAGCATTGCCTGAACTATCGGCGCGTGGTTGCGTCCCCACGGGTCCGCCTTCCACAAAACGACCTCGTCGTCCTTTACCTTCCCGGCAATGACCGAGGTGTCGGTGTCCTCGATCACTTTTACGCGCTCAGCTATAGAAAGACCTATCTTTTCCATGTCAGCACCGATAACGGTGACCGAAGAAAGCTTTTCCTTTTCTCCGTCACAGGGGACATCCTCGGATCTTTTGCGTTCTTCTGCTTTCAGTCGCTCGAGCAAGGGAAGAAGCTCCGACTTGTCTATCCATTTAACGCGTCTTCTGCCCGCCGTGTTTTCAAAGCACTTGATCACCACCGTGGGAGAACCTCCGAGACCGCATCTCGATCTGTCAACGCCAAGCTCATCGGCACCGATGATCCTCAGTGCATCCTCACGTACCCTTGAGCGGATGCTGAAGAATCTCAGAGTGTGTATCCTCTCAAGCGTGAGAAGAGCGGGGAAGGAATAAGAGCGCTCCCCGTCTCTCGTTTTACAAGAAGTCTCGGAAAGATATCCCATGACGTTAGTAACGAGATCGCATCCGAGCATCGTGGCAAGGCAGGGACCTACCTGCGCCGTATCGCCGTCAATCGACTGCCTGCCGCAGAGAATAAGATCGGGCATATTGCTTTTGAGGTATTTTGCCAGTATATAGGAGGTGGCAAGCGTGTCCGAGCCTGCGAACGCAGAGTCGGAGAGCATGATTATCTCCTTGATCGGAAGACGGGTCAGCTGAGTGAGCGCTTCCTTGCAGGATGGGGGAGACATTGTAAGCACGCTGACCTCACCCTCCGGGATGCGCAGAGCGTATTCGAGCGCGCTTGCATCAAAGGGATTAATCTCACCCTGACAGTATTTTACGCATACAGTGATCTTCATCATATCACCTTATATTGCGCTGTATTTGTGGTAAACGTCCTCGAGCGCGTCGTGGACAGCCTTGTACTTTTCGTAGAGCTTCGCATATACCTTGCCGTTCTCGGGATCGGGATAGGTTCTTCCTTCCTCCACGGTGCATTTGGAGAGTGCATCCTCCCATGAGGTGAACACGCCCGCCTTGACGCCAGCCATGATAGCAGAGCCGAGCGAGGAGTCGGAATTGTTTTTCTTTACAAGCTCGATACCGAGCGTGTCGGCGACGATCTGCCGCCACAGAGGGGAATAAGAGCCTCCGCCGATTATTGCGGCAGTCTCTGCGTGAGGGATGCCGAGCGCTTCTATCTTCTTCTTGCAGTCGAGAAGAGAAAGAGCAACGCCCTCCATTACCGCACGCGAGAAGTGCCCCTTGGTGTGAGAGAAGCGTATTCCGGTAAAACTTCCGCAAAGAAGCGGATCAGCGTAGGGAGTAAGCTCTCCGTTGAGGTAAGGATGGTATAGAAGCCCCTCGCTGCCCGCGGGAACCTTTGCTGCTGCTCCGTCAAGCTCGCGGTAATCCTCTCCGAAGGTGTCTCTGTACCAGCGGTAGGAGGAAGCACAAGCCTTGGTAGCCGTTCCCGGATACCAAAGTCCCTCGATAACGTGCGAGTAGTTGATTATGTCACGGTCGCGGTAAGCACGGTCGGTGATGATGCATATCCTTCCTGCGGTCGCAAGCTTGATGGTCATCTGTCCCTTACCTACAGAGCCCGAGGCGAGAACCTCCATTACCGTGTCGGTGGTTCCGCAAAGAACGGGAGTACCTGCACAGAGTCCCGTTTCAGCCGCCGCCTTCTCGCTTACCTTGCCGACGATATCGTCAGGACGTACGAGCGCGGGAAGCATATCACGCGTGACGGAAGCGAGCCCGATTAGCTTGTCCGACCAGTCAAGCGTATTGTAATCAAAGAGCATACTGCCCTCAGCCTCGATATAGTCGGTG
>JAZMZS010000043.1:0-21548 GCA_045586105.1 Eubacteriales bacterium
ATTACTATCAGCAAAACATAGTAGCTTCAAACTCTTTGGTTCATAACAGGATGCTCGATTATTTAACGGAATAAAAAAGAAGGGCAGAGAAATGCCCTTCTTTTTAAAGTATAAAGAAGGCATTCCAAATGGATGCCTTCAACTGTATGGGGTGAGTGATGGGATTCGAACCCACGGCCTCCAGGGCCACAACCTGGCGCTATAACCAACTTAGCTACACCCACCATATACCGCAACGTTTGATCGTTACGGTGTTGGCGTGCCCTGGGGGATTCGAACCCTCGACCTACTGCTTAGAAGGCAGTTGCTCTATCCGGCTGAGCTAAGGGCACATCCACAACGAATGATATTATATCACCTGTTGCGGTTTTTGTCAATAGAAAAACGAAAAATATTCTTGATTTTTTAACGTTTTTTGTATATTAAATAATAGCGTGTTTTCTTATGAAGAGAACGCCGAGAGTGTTTCTTCCGCAGTGAGATGAAATGGTGCATCCTGCTTGCGTTATATGCACCTTAGCCTCAGGCATAATTTCCAAAACCCCGGCTACACACTGCATGTAGATTTGATCATCACACCCGGCATGAGTTACAAATACATGAGGGGTCATGATATCCTTTCCGTCTCCGAGTCTGTCTTTGATATATTGCTTAAGAACGACCTCGAATTTTCCTCTGTATTTTTTTGATACTCCCATCTTACCGTTTTTTACTGTTATACAGGGCTTTAATTGAAGAAGGTTAGCGCCCAATGCGGCTACTGCAGAGCATCTGCCTCCCTTGTGGAGAAATTCAAGATCGTCAACAATAAAGGAAGCATCGACATTTGCGGTGAGGGCTGAGCATTCGTCAAATATTTCAGAAGCTGATGCTCCTTTGGTTCTCAGTTCGCATGCGTGTAAAAGCAACAAGCCTCCTCCGGTCGAAAGATTACGTGTATCTATCACGTACACGTTATTAAAGTCTTCTGCGGCAAGACGTGCATTGTTGTACGTGCTTGACATATCAGAACTGATAGTAAACAGCACCACATCGTTTCCGATGCTTGTTTGCTCCTTAAAAAAATTATAAAAATCAGCAACGTTTACGGCAGATGTTTTTGGAAGCTGCTTATGCTTTTCGTAATGTGCATAAATGTCCTCGGGTGCGATATCGACACCGTCCTTGTAAACAGAGTCCGCGAGATACACGCTCAAGGGAAGTATTCTTATGTCATTTTCTTCGATCAGTTGTTTGTTCAGGTCAGTCGTGCTGTCGCTTGCGATTATGATATTTTTCACTTTGTTTGCTCCGGGTTGTTTTTTTGTTTTTTACGATAAGTATTATAGTACGAAATTATTAACGAATCTTGAATAATACAAACATTTATCGTTGATTTTTTATAATTTTTGTGTTAAAATCAAACCGTAATAAATAATCTAATATATGAGAGGATATTATTATGACAAATCTTGAAAAATTAAGAGTACTTAATCCGGGGCTTATGATCTACACCATACATGACAAAGAGTTCGTTCCTTACGGAACGCCTATCACTGATGTTGATACATCCGAGATCGTTTCTGTAGGCGAGAAATTGCTTGAAGCGGGCGGTGCGGGATATAAGGCTTCAGTCGCACAGTTTGAAGCTCTCGAAATACATGATATCATCCGCGATCGCTTTTTCGGTCAGATGCCTTCTCAGACCGGTTTTGTATGGGGTAAGAATAACAGAATGAATGCTCTTGAATGGCATAAGAATTCAGAGATCAATATTGCGATCGATGATATAGTGCTCTTGCTCGGACAGCTTGACGAAATTGTTGATGGCAGATATCATTCAGATAAGGTCAAGGCTTTCTATTTGGAAAAGGGTGAGATGGCAGAGGTTTATGCTACTTCATTGCATTTTACGCCATGCACTGTAAAAAAGACGGGCATGGGAGCTGTTGTGGGTCTTCCGCTTGGTACTAATACTGCGCTTGAGAAGCCTGCAACCGACCGTTTTTTGCGTAATAAAAACAAGTGGTTAATCTGCCATTGTGACAACCACGGTATGATGGAAAAAGGAGTAGAGGGGAACATCGACGGTATTAATATCGAGCTAAATCCCATCGACTGAGCCGAACTGAAAAAAGGCTGCATATCGAACAGTTTTAATGTGCGATATGCAGCCTTTTGATTTTTAATATGTATATTTATCGTACTTCGTGTATTTGCTCTTTCTGTAGTAATATACATCCTTTACAGAGCGTTTCTTTCTGGCTACCTCATTCAGAATAGTGCCAAGTATCTTACATCCGCTCTTTTCGATCTGTTCCTTAACGCTCTTGGCTCTCGAGAACTTTACAACGTCCTTTGCTATTACTATAATAGCTCCGTCGCACTTCTCAGCTACAACAGCGGCATCAATTACGAGACCGAGGGGCGGGGTGTCGATTATTACATAGTCATAGTGCTTTCTCGCTATGTCAAGAAGCTCATTGAAGCGTTTGCTATTAAGAAGCTCACTGGGGTTGGGGGGATATTGACCTGCGAAAATGATATCGAAATTAGGCTGCTGTGTGTGATATATGACATCATCAAGCTGCAGGTGATTAGCAAGATACTGGCTAAGCCCTCCAAGAGAAGATTCATTGGTGTTTTTTGATAGCATAACGCTCTTTCTGAGGTCTGCGTCTATGAGTAACACTCTCTTGTTTAATTCTGAAAGACTCTTTGAAAGCTCGAGTGATATCGTGCTTTTTCCTTCGTTTTGCTCACAGCTGGTGAGGCAAATGACCTTATTCTCGTTTCCGCAGAAGCTTATGTTGGTTCGAAGAGATTTGTATGCCTCACGTGTGAAATAGCTGTTATTTTTGAAAAGTATTTCTATTTGTTTCACTTTTTAACCTCTGTCATTTTTTTATTGAGGGTGCATTTGTTTCAGACGGCTGTTGGGGGGCGCTGTATTGATAAACACTGCCGTCCTTCTTGTGTTTGCTGTAATAGCTGTATCCCTTGCGTTTTCCTTTGGAATTCATTTCATCCTCATTCGGGATCATTCCGAGAATGGATAGTCCGAGATAATCGCTTATCTCCTCAGGCTCGCTGATCTTATCGTTGCTGAGGAACATGATTATGAAGAAAATGTATACGAGAGCTCCGGCGATTCCGGCAACAAAAATTATCTTTGCTGAGAAGACTGAGTTCATGGGAGAGGAGGGAAGAGTTCCGTTTTCCATTATACTTGCCTGCTTGAAGCCCACGACCTCTTCGAGACGTTTAAGTCCGTTTTCGGCTACCGAGTCAGCTAACATTTTTGCTTTCTCGGGGCTAGACGATTTTGCTATGATCTGTACTATACGGCTTTCGGATGTGCTCTGCAGTGTGATGGCCGACATAAGACCCGAGGGCGACGCCTTGATCCCTGTTTGTTCAATGACACGCTGCATTGTCGTCTCAGATCTGATGATCTGTTTACAGTCATTTACTATAGTAAGTGCCGCATTGAGGTTCTGCGCATAGCTTGTGGCTGACTCGTCCTGTTTTTCATTTTGTCTGAGAATGTAGATGCGAGCTACCGAGCGGTACATAGGCTTGTATGTATAGCTGGAATAAGCATAATACGCACCGCCTGCAATTATGGCTGCAAGTGCGATCAACCATAGCCGATTGATAAGTATTCTGAAAAGATCCTTAATTGACACTTTTACTTCAAAGTTGTGTTTTTCCATTTTTGCAACCTCGTTTTAATTACTGATACGTTTGTTATTCAAAATTCTCTGTGCATTCTCCGATGTAAGGATAATTGCAGTATCATTATTGTACCTTTTTGATAAATAACTGTATGTCTCGCCCATACAGAAGGGTCTGCGCTCTATGTCGTGAGAATCAGAGCATACGATATCGCATATACCGTGAGATATGAGCCTGTTTGAAAGTATCTTTTGTCTTAATCCGTTTTTACCGATAACGGAGGCGGCGTTTACCTGGATCGCTGCACCCATATCTTTGATATGTTCGATATCTTTTACGGATGTTCCAAATCCTCTGTATCTTTCGGAGTGAGCGAGTATCGGCCTGTAGCCGCTGCCTATAAGTACTTTTATTGCCTCGATGATGGTATATTTGTTTTCGTCTGACTGAAAGTCGACAAGAACGTACTTGGTGTTATTTATCGTTTTGCAGGAGCCGTTTTTCAAGTACTTGATACAGTCAGAGTGGTAGAATATCTCGTTACCTCTGTATATGAGCATATCGGGATATTTTTCCTTGGCTGTCTGAGAGAGCAATGCGAATGCCTTGTCGGAGGAGGCAGTATTGTCTCCATAAAAATCATAATTGAAATGCGGAGTGGCACATAGCACACGAATTCCGTCTGAGTAGGCACGGTCAAGCATTTCAAGCATCATGTCTGCACCCTGAGGTCCGTCATCCGTGTCAAAAAGTATGTGGCAATGTATATCTGTAAACATTTTGGTATACGCTCCGAAAACAACAAAGGACAATTTTTATGAGCCTATTCAATTATAACAGATTTATATAATAATGTCAATAAGAATAATTATAATGAAAACAGGATAAAACGATCGAAAAATCAGTAATTCGATTTGCAAAGAGTAGACAAAATCGCTGAAATATGTTATAATACGCTGTATCAGTGTAGTTGGGAGAGTGAGATCATGCTCTTGAAAAAGAATCAAATTATCGATCTTGCAGTATCGGATCTGAATAATCTCGGATTTGGAGTAGGAAAATATCATGGAATGACGGTATTTGTATACGGGGCAGTTGATGGGGATGAGTGCAAGGTAAAGATCATAAAAGCCAACAAGAATTATTGTGTGGGTATTATCACTGAATTGATCTGTCCATCCGTGCATAGAAGTGTTTCTTCGTGTCCTTCATCCGAAAAGTGCGGAGGATGCGCATATCAGTCTATCGGTTATCAGCATGAGCTTGGCATTAAGAGAGATTATGTTAAAAGTGCATTCAGAAAGGCGGGGCTTTCCGACATAGTGGTGAAAGATACCGTCTCAAATATGAAAATCGAAGGCTACCGCAACAAAGCTCAGTATCCGATAGCTTTCCGGGACGGTGAATACATACTCGGCTTTTATGCATCTAAAACTCATAGAGTCATCACTGCCGATCGATGTTCGCTTCAGCCTTCTGTTTTTCGCATTATTTGCGAAAAAATGAAGAAATGCTTTTCTCATTTTGAATTTTCGGTTTATGATGAAATCTCAAAAAAAGGATTGCTCCGTCATTTGTATTTGCGGACATCTTCCGATAACAAGCAGATAATGGCATGTCTTGTCATCAATGCCGCCACAACAGTGCGCGACGTTGACCTTGCCGAATATGTAAAAGTTAATATTCCCGAGATAACCACCCTTCTTCTGAACGAGAACAGAGACGAGACAAACGTTGTTTTAGGCGATCATTATAAGCTCCTGTTCGGTACAGGTGACATAAAGGATACTCTATGCGGAGTAACTCTTGAAATATCACCTGCCGCCTTCTATCAGGTCAATCACGATATGACTGAGCTTTTATATCGCAAAGCAGCCGAGCTTGCTCGGCTTACAGGAAAAGAAAAGGTGTACGATCTTTATTGCGGAATAGGAAGCATAGGTCTTTCCATGCACGAAAAAGCATCAAGCATTGTCGGTGTTGATGTGGAACGATCCGCAATAGAATGTGCGTGTAAGAACGCCCATGAAGCCGGAATAGCCAATGCACACTTTTATTGTGCCGATGCTTCAAATACAGATGGATTGTTTGAAGGTGTGGGTATATACGGAAATCTGGATAATTCTGTAGTGATCTTTGATCCGCCGAGAAAAGGATCGAGTGAAAAGCTGATAAGATACGTATGCGGAAAAGATCCTCTGCGCGTCGTGTATATTTCTTGTAATCCGGATACTCTTGCGCGGGACGCCGTTTGTTTTACGGAATGCGGTTACATACCATCTGATGTTACGCCTTTTGATCTGTTTCCGAGAACGGGTCACGTAGAGTGTGTTGTCTGCTTTGAAAAAAACTAAGAGGCTGTATATTGAACAAATATGAAAAAAGTATTACTTGAACGCTTGCCCGATAATATTCCTGCTGAGTTGAAGCGATTGGTTGAGAACAAAAATGTGTATAACAGCTCATGCTCTGAGGAAGCGCGGGTGTATTATGTAGATGCCGGCGGCGGTTATTATATAAAGACTGCTTCTGCCGGGGCTTTGCTTGACGAGGCGCAAATGACCCGCTTTTATCATAGCATCGGTCTTGGTGTTGAGGTGATCGATTATATGACCTCGGATCGGGACTGGTTTATTACCCGGGCGGCGCGCGGTGAAGATTGCACGCACCGTATGTATCTGCAGGATCCAAAGAGATTATGCAGTATACTCGGGGAAGGACTGCGGATGCTTCACGAGACTTCATTCGATCATTGTCCGATACAGGATAGGATGATCACATATAAGAATACCGTCGAGCGAAATCATATATCCGGGATGTTTGATAAGGATCTTTTTGACGGGACCGAATACAGCTTCGAGAGATGTGAAGAAGCATACAGTGTTTACTCGGAGGGAGCTGAACGCCTGACATCACGTGTACTGTTGCATGGAGACTATTGCTTGCCAAACATAGTGCTCGATGACTGGAGGATCTCCGCTTTTATAGATGTCGGTAACGGTGGCGTCGGTGACAGACATATTGATCTTTTTTGGGGTGTGTGGACTCTTTGGTTCAATCTCAAAACGAACGAATACGCAGACCGCTTTCTTGATGCTTACGGACGAGATGAAATAAATACAGAGCTTCTCAGGGTAGTTGCTGCCGCTGAGACATTTGGATAGGAGTAGAAATTATGGCTAAGGATACAAAAACCAATGCAATGAGAATTCTTGACAGAGAGAAGATAGATTATAAGGTCAATCTCTATGAGTGTGATGAATTCGTCGATGGCGTCAGTATTGCTGATATGCTCGGGCAAAGCTACGAAATGTCTTATAAGACGCTTGTGCTCAGAGGAAAAAGCGGTTCATATTATGTTTGTGTAATACAAATACACCGTGAGATCGATCTGAAAGCCGCTGCACGTGCTTTCGGTGAAAAATCTGTGGAAATGATACATGTAAAGGAGCTTCTGCCTCTCACGGGATATATACGCGGCGGATGTACCTCTATCGGAATGAAAAAGCAATTTCGGACGATCATTGACAGTACCGCTGAGATTCAAAAAGAGATCATCATCAGTGGCGGAAGGATAGGCGCCCAGATATTACTCTCTCCTCTTGACCTTCTTAAGGTAACGAGAGCTGAGTTTGCCGACATTCAGATGCCGATATGAAAAGAGTATTGGTAATCGGCTGTCCGGGTTCGGGCAAAAGCTGTTTTGCCCGCAGACTTCATGAAGCAGTTAATTTGCCTTTGATCCATCTTGATAACCTTTATTGGAAAGAAGACAGAACAAATGTTCCTAAAGAGCAATTTATTTCTTCTTTGAAACATCGCCTTGACATGGATGAATGGATAATTGACGGAAATTATATGTCGACAATGGAGCTTCGTCTCAAACGGTGCGACACGGTATTTTTCTTCGACCTACCTACACAGCAGTGTATCGATGGAATATCAAATAGAGTAGGAAAGTCACGATCGGATATCCCTTGGATAGAAGCTGAGCTTGACAGCGAATTTTTGGAGTTCGTCAAAAGCTTCAACGAAACAACAAGACCCTCGGTGATCGAACTGCTTGAACGCAGCGTGGGTGTCAATATAATAAGATTCGATTCCCGATCGCAGGCTGACGATTATATAACTAAATTAAAAAATGAGCAGTGACTGCTCATTTTTTAATTTCCCAAAATTTGTTCAAGATTTTGTAGAGGGTCTTTGGCTCAGATACAAACTTCGCATGTCTCCAATGCTCGGGGAATAGTGATTTATAAACCGGGGTTGCAAATCTGTCATCTATAAGAATGGCGACTCCCTTGTCCGATTCACTTCTGATAACACGGCCTACCGCCTGCATTACCCGTGTCATGCCGGGATAAACGTATGAATACATATTTCCGTCCGTATCTGAGTCATTATAATATTCAGCGAGAAGATTTCGCTCGTTTGAAAGTCTCGGCATTCCTACACCGACGATTATCGCTCCTATAAGTTTTTCCCCGACAAGATCTATACCCTCTGCGTACACGCCTCCGAGAACACAAAAGCCGACCAGTGATTCGGTGTTGTTTTCATCAAAACGGGAAACAAATTCTGATTTTTCGGATTCTGTCATGCCTTTTTTCTGTATCAATGTGTTGATTCCGGGGAACATTACGGTAAAAAATCCGTGAGCTTCCTCCATGTATTTATATGAAGGAAAGAATATCATGTAGTTGCCGCGTTTTGACTTGGTGGCGGTATTTATTATCTGCGACAGTGCATAGAGCGTCTCGCTTCTGTCCTTATAACGTGTGCTGAGTGTATCAAAGACGGTAAGTGAAAAATTATCCTTATCATATGGCGAGGGAATGCTCATGTAATCAGATGCCTCACGCATTCCAAGCGTATTCATGTAATAATCTGAAGGGGATACGGTTGCCGAAAACATGACGGTGGCTTTTGCCATTGAACATTTTTCGTCGATAATATCCGAAGGGTCAAGACACATGATACGGTAAGATAGGTTGGCGCCTGTTTTTTCACATAACACCTTGAACTTTTCAGAAAAATACTCGCTTTTTTTGATCAGATCCTTCAAATTAAAATAAAAATCTGTTACGGCAGAGCTCGGTTTGATCGTGTTTGATCTTTTTATGGCTTCGTAAGACTCGCAAAATTGGGATGCTGACAGTAATATCTCATCGTCAATGACCGCTTCCACCGTCCATCCGACAGTCTCTCCCTTTTCATTGATCGCTTCATTATCGGAGCATAGCTTTGAGTAGCTGTTCAGCCTTTCAAGCATATCGGAGATGCTGTTTTTAGCCTTTTTTTCCTGATCTGTCATTCCGAGCTCACTCAAAACCTTGTTCAAGGCTTGTGTCCGGATGGTATGCGAATACATGTTTCTTGCTCTGTCGGGAAGGTTATGAGCCTCATCCACAAGAATACAGTATGACGGCATATACTTTCTCAAGGAAGCCGATGCATCTCTGAACATGTCGAAGTATCGTCTGAGATACACTCTGCAATCAAATAAGTAGTTGTAGTCACATATTATCAGATCACAATATTCGCTTGCGTCAAGCGATAATTCGTAAGGACACACAGAGTGTTTTTTTGCGGATACCTTTATGATATCGGGTGTCAGATTTTTATATGTTGTAAGAAGCTCGAGGAGTGCATCGTATCTTCTTGAGTAGTAATCGGCGGCAGCACCGCACCTCTCGCATTTACTGTCTTCTCTTGCGCTTCTGTTCTCATTTTCGGGTGTCTGCTCATCCTTGCTTGGAGATGTGCTTAACAGACACATTTTGTCTTTTGCCGATATAATTATAGTTCTTAACCCGTTATTTGCAGGAAAAATTGTTTTAATAGCATTTTCCGCTGCATACTGCGCCGTTGTTTTTGGAGTCAGATAAAAGATCCTGTCGATGAATCCGTGACCGAACGCTTTTACGGCAGGGAATAAGGCTGACATGGTTTTTCCTATTCCCGTAGGCGCCTCGCAGAGAAGTCTTGTGCCGTTTTTGCAAGCAAGCAGTGTAGATGTCATAAAATCGCTTTGACCCGATCGCTTTGCAGAAAACGGGAACGATGCATCCTTTGCTTCCGGCATTCTTTTCGTCTTTCTTTGTGTGTGGATCCTGATCAGCTTTAAGGCTCTGGTAATCGTTTCTTCAAGGGTAGCTTGTGCTTCTTCGTAGCTTTCGGCGCAATTTATTTCATCTGCAGGGAAACGTGTGTCAAAGCTGTATAGTAGCCTTGCATTTGTTTTTTGTAATCCAAGTGACTTTGCACAGATCGATGACTGACAGGATATATAGCGCTTCCAATAATCAAGTAAAAGCTGAGATGCATTTCGCTTACCGCCGCTTGCTCTTACGCCGATTATATCTATGTAGTCGTTATGTATGGAAGAAAGGTCGGGTGTACATTCGAGCTTGATACGGAAACCTTCATATTCATAAGAGGCTGTGAATGAATGAGAGTGCATATAACTGCCATCCTTGTCGGAAATGGAATCGCAGATAGCGAGAGCTGTCTTTGGTTTTTCGAAAAAGTCTTTTTCCCGTACAAGAGATCCGTGGGGGTATGAAAAGGAGATCAGCTCGTCAAGCGATAGCATTATTTCGTTGTTTGGCTCGTTGAACAGCATGGTGCGACCTCCTTTTTTGTTTTAATAACAATTTTATATAATTATAGCAGAGAAAACGGTTACTTTCAAGCTATTTTGATTTCTTGTGTAACCTTTGGCCTGAAAATTCGTCTTATACAGTGAAGGGAGTGATCATATGTCTGTAAAAAAAGCAGCTCGCGCATTTTTGCCCGTTGTTTTGATGTACGTTCTTTCTATTGGATACGCCTATTGCCGCTTGATCGTAATGGATCTGTTTCATCTTCCGCATTATGATGAATTCCGTTTTGATGCAAACGACCTTACGCGATTATATTTTGCAATTCTGCCATTGTTGCCTATAGCTGTATCCGTGTACGTTTCAAGCAGAAACTTCGAGGGTAAGCTCAAACGGCTCGTTTATATCGGAGTATCAGCACTTGTTATATTTTACATATCGAGTTTGTTTGCAAACGGACTGATGTTTAGATAAAACTGATGTTTCAATAAATAAGCAAGCAAGGATAAAAAAACAGACCTCGTTTCCGAAGTCTGTTTTTTCCGTTGGTGACCCGTACGGGAATCGAACCCATGTTACAGCCGTGAAAGGGCCGTGTCTTAGCCGCTTGACCAACGGGCCGTTGGTGGCTGAAGTTGGACTCGAACCCACGACCTAACGGGTATGAACCGTTTGCTCTAGCCAACTGAGCTATTCAGCCACGTATTGGCGCCGCTTTTGCAACGCTCGATTATTATATCACGTAGGTTTTGATTTGTCAACAGATTTTTTAAAAAACTTTTATTTTTTTAAAATGTGGATCAAAGATCGATTTTGCATGAAAAAGATTTACAAAATTCATTTTTGGTATTGATTTTTATAGAAAAAGGTGTATAATAGTGGAAGAAATGCAATTTCTGAATTCAAAAATGTAAAAATTCCGTGCGGTTACAAAAGATAATGAAAAAAACCGTATTTTTTTGTTAAAATCGCCTTATTATATAATTTGCATATAATATATCAGGAACATTAGTATTAGTCAGGAGTTACACCATGGAATATTTTCAGTTTACAAAGGAACAGCTTCGTGCAGAGATCGATAGCCTGACCTCTGAATACGAGAGTTATAGATCGGCGGGACTTAAGCTTGATCTCTCCCGCGGAAAGCCCTGTGCCGCTCAGCTCGATCTTTCGAATGATATGCTGAATACGCCTATATCCGAGGAGGATTATATGGGAGAGCAGGGGGATTACCGAAATTATGGTATTGTTACAGGTATCCCCGAGCTCAAGCGCATATTTGCGCAGGCTCTCGGTCTTTGTGCGGATAATATTATTATCGGAGGTAACTCCAGCCTTAATCTTATGTACGATGCGATCTCTCGTTATTTCATATTCGGAAAGCAGGGTCATACTCCTTGGTCTAAGTACGATAAGATCAAGTTTATCTGTCCCGTGCCGGGATACGACAGACATTTTAAGATACTCGAGACATTTGGTGTTGAGATGTTATGTGTGGATATGAATTCGGATGGACCGGATATGGATATGGTCGAGCGGATCGCAGCATCCGACGAGACGGTAAAGGGACTTATTTGTGTTCCTAAGTACTCTAACCCTGCAGGTATTACTTTTTCTGACGAGGTCGTCGACAGGATTGCAAAAATGAAGACTGCGGCATCCGATTTTACCGTTATTTGGGATAATGCATATGTGATCCACGATATAAACGATACTCCCGATAGTCTTGCAAATGTTTTTGATGTAGCAGAGAAGTATGGCACTGAGGATAGGTTTCTATACTTTACTTCCACTTCAAAGATCACATTCCCGGGTGCGGGTGTATCTCTTGTGTGCGCATCAACTCCTGTATATAAGGAGATCGTCGCTCACATGGGCGTCCAGACTATCGGTCACGATAAGCTCAATCAAATAAGACACGTGAAATTCCTGCATAACGCACAAGGACTTTCCGAAATGATGAAAAAGCAGGCGCAGATAGTCGGTCCTCATTTTGAGGTAGCGGAAAAAGCTCTGCGCGAAGGCCTCTCCGGACTCGGAATAGCCGAGTGGCACGAGCCTAACGGGGGATACTTTATATCACTTAATACCATGGACGGGACGGCTACCGAAATTTTCAATTATATGAAGGATGCGGGTGTTACTCTCACGAGCGTCGGTGCCACTTATCCTTACGGACGCGATCCTCACGATTCAAACCTTCGACTGGCTCCCACTTATCCTACTCTTGAAGATCTTGCTCTTGCAATGAAAATACTCGTCTGCACAGTAAAGCTCGTTTGTGCAAAAAAGATTATTTCAACCAAATAATAAAATGACCATCCCTGCTTCAACCTACGGTTGGAGCAGGGATGCTTTCTTTCAACGATTAGGTGGAAAAACTCAACGAATGTGAAATATTCATTGACAATGTAATAATCAGTGATAAAATGATGCTACGTTTCTTAGGGACAATGATGGTTCTGACCCGGTGTGAACCGGTACGAGCAGTGTCTCTTGCGCCGTTGACAGGATGACACGAAAAATTAAAGGAGGATCAATGAAAAAGGAAAAGAATGAAAAATTCAACTCAGCCCTGTTTGCTTTCAAGCTTGCCCTGAAGATAAACAAAAAAGTCTTTTTGTTTTGGACCGCTGCCAGTATTGCAATTTCTGTTTTGCCTGCTATTGTATTGCATCTGAACAAAAACGTCATTTCGATCCTGTCAAATTATCTCGCTACCGGAGTGGGTGATTTTTCTGATGTTTTTGGTAGCATATTATTGCTTGGAATCTTTATAGCGGCCAACGGTCTATCCTCAAGGCTCAACAACGATCTCATATATATGATGATGTATGACACCTATTACTACGGTATGGGCGAGCAGTTTATGGAGAAACGCTATAAGATCACTCGTGAATATCTTCTTGATAAGGCTGTAAGAGATGAAATGCAATCGACATCGATGAAGTATTCTACCCTGAACAGCTTCATGACCGGCACGGTGTACGTTATAGGAAGACTTGCGTCTTCCATTTCATTGTTGATGGTTGCAGCGTCTGCTTCGTGGTTAATTTTTGGAATATCTCTTGCGTATATCTTGATATCGGTATCATACAATTTTTACGCACAATCGAAGATACAGAACAAGTACGAGATATATGACAGAGCTTTGCATAGAGCAAGATACTATCAAACGATGCCAAGAAACCCGGGTTTAGCGAAAGAGGTTCGTATATACGAATCAAGAGAGGATATTCTCAGACAATGGAGTAAAGCTTATGAGACTATCGAAGAGTTTGACCGAAAAAGAGCGAGGTCAAAGCAATTACAACCGCTTGTCAGCGGGCTTATCTTTTACGTCAGCATGTCTTTGCTGATTCTCACTTCGGTGTATTCGGTTGCGAAGGGAGAGATGAAGGCAGACGTATTTCTTATGGTCTATTCACTTTCTTCTTCACTTTCGGTATCGATACAAGGTGTCAATGACGCACTCGGAGAAATAGCATGGGCTTTGTTTGAGCTTGGGAGGCAGCGCAGACTGCTATTCAGTGCACCGGAAAGAGCGGAAATTGAAAATCCGAGAGAATTGGATTCCAATAATGAGATCGTGTATGAATTTAAGAACGTGACATTTGGATACGATCCCGAAAAACCTGTGCTCAAAGACGTTAGCTTCAAGATAAAGAAGGGGGAGAACGTTGCTCTCGTAGGATACAATGGAAGCGGTAAAACGACGCTTACTTCTCTTATGCTCGATAGCTACAGACCTCAGAAGGGCGAGGTTCTGTTATACGGTCACCCCATATCCGAGTATAGGTATGACGACGTAAAAAAACAGATCGGAGTGTTTTTTCAGCAGTGCTTTATATTTCATTCTTCTCTTGGTGATAATATCGGATACGGCTGCGTTGAGGAGGTTAATGACGAGGAAAGGATCCTTGAAGCCGCAAGAGCGGGCGGTGCGGAAAAAATTATTAATAAGCTCCCTCGCGGACTCAATACTTGGTTAAGAAAAGACATCCGCCCGGACGGTGTTAATCTTTCCGGTGGAGAGAAGCAACGCGTGTGCGTATCACGAACTCATATGTCAAAAGCTCCGATAATGATATTTGATGAGCCAGCGGCAGCACTCGATCCCATTGCGGAAATGGAGCAATTTACAGAGATCAAAAAACGCCTGGGAGACCGAACCTCTGTTTTGATATCACATCGGGTCGGATTTGCCAGGCTTGCCGACAGGATCCTTGTTCTGGATGGCGGAAGGCTCGTAGAAGAAGGAACGCACAGCGAGCTTATGTCCCGGGGAGGCGTTTACGCATCCTTTTTTAATGAGCAGGCGAAATGGTATGACGGAGGGGAGGGTGAGCGTGATGAATGAGGCAAAGATCAAAGATAGTGCAGTGAAAATGTCGGTAGCAGAAACCTTGACCATAATAAAAAGGGCTGTTTCGGTCAGCTTGAAGACAAAAACCGCTTTTACGATGACAATTCTGTTTTTAGGGTTTATAGCGGCGTTGATCCCTGCTTTGATATCATATCTCATGAAATCGTTTACTAACGAGATACAAAGCATGGCTACCGGCGGCGAGTATTCTATGCAGTTCGTATTGCTGCTGTTCTTTTCAATCATGCTGTTACATATAATCCAAGTTGTATTCAACTTTCTTTCTTCGTATTCTCGTAGCTGCGACAGCATCAGAACAAACAGATTTTTGATAGAACATATAGTTGACAGGACGTGCAGGGTGAAGTATGAGCAAATAGAAAACAACGCCGAATTTGCTCAAAAGATTCAGTTTATCAATTCATATGCGGGCAGCCGTGTTGCCTCGAGCATACAAAGCATACTGTCATGGCTGCAGCTTCTTGTTACTTTTGTAAGTGTGTTTGTTATGATCTCCGCTGTAAACGTGTGGATCGCGTTGATTTTGTTGTTGACTAGTATCCCTGCAGCGATTTTGTCCTATAAGCAGCGGGATGAAACCTACGTCCATAACGTAAAATACATGATGGAGGGCGCTCTCGTCATCCATTATATGCAGATATTAACGCGTCATAATCCTCACAATGATATATGTCACTTCAGAATATACGATTATCTGAAAATGAAATGGCGTGAAATATGTGACGATTATACTCAAAAGAAAAACAGAATGTCGGCAAAGCACGTGCTATATAACGGTATGGCTGATCTTGTCCGTAACGGCGTATACGTCGGAGTTCTGATCTTCAGTGCTTACATGATATATAAGGATCCTTATCTGGGACTGGGTACTTTTACTTTGATGACCTCGCTGTCAAAGAGCTTTCAGTCGGTTACCTCAAACCTCCTGATCAGAGGGGGCTTGTTTTTGAGTGATGTTCATTATATGAAGGATTTTTTCTCCCTTGATGATATGGAGCTCGAAGAGATAGACAGAGATGCATCAGCTTATGATAGCGGTGACGTGAAATTTGAGAATGTATATTTCACATATCCCGGCGGAAAGGAGCCGGTATTGAAAAATATCAACGTAACTATCAAGGACGGAGAGACGGTTGCGATAGTAGGTGAGAACGGAAGCGGGAAAACTACATTTGTTAATCTGTTGTGCAGTATGTATTATGCTGACCGGGGATGTGTGTATATAGGAGGACGGGAGATCAGAGAAAACCTGAGCTCCTCACGCCGCAGTGTCTCAGCAGTATTTCAGAATTTCGGAAAGTACGACGCCACCATCAGACATAATATAACTGTTTCCGACCCCACAAGAATTGAAGAGGATGAGGACGGAGCGCTTATGCGTCTGTGCAGATTGACGGGCTTCGCTTCATGCGTAGAAGAGCAGCCAAACGGTCTCGACGAAGAGATCGGCGATTTTGCACAGAAGGGAAATGATCTCTCGGGCGGACAGTGGCAGAAGTTGGCGATAACGAGGGCGTTGTGGCGTAATAAAGCTCGAATAATGGTGCTTGACGAGCCGACGGCTGCTCTTGATCCTATTGCTGAAGCTGAAATATACAGTAACTTCACACAGCTTACTGGCGGACGTACCACTATCATGGTTTCTCACAGGCTCGGTATAACGAGTATAGTTGACAGGATACTTGTTTTTCAAGATGGAGAGATAGTTGAAGACGGCTCTCACAGGGAACTGCTTGAACGCGGAGGTTACTATTCTGAATTATATAATGCACAAGCTAAGTGGTATGGAGAAGAATTAGGAACGTAATAATCTCAAATGCACCCGAGACTGCGAATGATACCGAGTTTCGGGTGCTCTTGTTGTGTAATTTGTCGATAAATAAATGCTTAATAGAAAAAAATTAGTTGCTTTTAGACTTGACAAATATACATTTAAGTAATACAATTATACGGGTTTTGAGCCGATTATTATTTTATAGGAGAATATCTATTATGCAGGCGTTGCTTAGTCTTTCGGTTGCACTTTTTGCAGGACTTATGCTTTCCCGTTTGGCGAAGGTTTTTAAGCTTCCCGCTGTCACGGCGTATCTTGTTGCCGGAATACTTATCGGACCTTATCTTCTCGGCGCATTCGGAGTGCCGGGTCTTGGCTTTATAAGCATGGAGGATATTGAGACGTATTCGATCATTCCCGACGTAGCTCTCGGATTTATCGCCTTTTCTATAGGAAATGAGTTCCGCCTTTCACAGTTAAAGCAGATAGGAAAGCAGGCGACTGTGATAGGAATAATTCAGGCAGTTTTTACTACGCTTGTTGTCGACATCGCACTTATCGGACTTCATTTTCTTATTCCCGATAAGTTTCCGCTTCCCGTCGCGATCGTTCTCGGTGCCATCGCATCGGCAACCGCACCTGCCGCAACGTTGATGGTCGTCAAGCAGTATAAGGCAAAGGGACCTGTCACTGATATATTGCTTCCCATCGTCGCTCTCGATGATGCCGTCGGACTTGTTTTGTTTGCTGTTTCCTTCGGAATAGCTAAAGCGTTGATAAGCGGAAGTGTTGATCTTATATCTGTTATTCTCGAGCCTATAATCGAGGTGGTAGGATCATTGCTGCTCGGACTTTTGATGGGGTTGCTTTTCACATTCTTTGAGAAGTTTTTTCATTCGAGATCTAAAAGACTGTCTATGTCTGTAACCTTTGTTCTTCTGACAGTTGCTCTTTCGATGCTCAAATTTGATATATTTGGAGTACATGTTGCGTTTTCATCGCTGCTCGTTTGCATGATGCTCGGCACTACCTTCTGTAACTTCTGTGATTTTTCCGAAGAGCTTATGGCGCGTGTTGACAGATGGACTGCTCCCATTTTTATACTATTCTTCGTTATCAGCGGTGCAGAGCTTGAGTTGTCTGTTTTTGCCGATCTGTTTATAGTTCTTATCGGTGTTGTTTACATTTTGAGTAGATGCATAGGAAAATATTTCGGAGCCTCTTTCTCATCAAGAGCCGTAAAGTGTGAGCCGAGTATCGTTAAATATCTCGGGATCACACTCTGGCCTCAGGCAGGCGTAGCTCTCGGTATGGCGATAAAATCGGCTGCACTCGGACCTCAAGGGGCTCTTGTTGCCAATATTACCTTATTCTCTGTACTCGTGTATGAGCTGATAGGACCTTTCCTCACCAAGGTCGCTCTTACCAAAGCAGGAGAGATCAAGCCCGAGGGCAAGGTCAGTGCAAGAGAATTGGCAAAGCAGGGAACTGTTCTTCACTGATTTTTATATAAAAAAACACTGCTGCATGAAGCTTCTATAGCGATCGCAGCAGTGTTTTGTTTTAAATATTCGGGTTATGATAACTTATTATGTATGTATCTTTCCATTGCGCGTACAGACAAAAATCTGTTTGCCGATTCTGCGAGCTTGCCTTTGGATGGCAGCTCCGCAAGCTTACACAGTCTTTTGACGCGGTACGAGATGACATTCTCGGATACAAAGAGCTTTTCCGATAACTGTATGTAGGTCATGCTTGACATAATACCTATCAGGATCTGCATGTCGAGTTTGTCGCAGTTTGTTAGCATGTTTTCGAATGTGATGATAGAACGTATCTCGGGATGCTTGAAAAAGCTTGTTGAAAATGGCGTTGAGATATCGTCTACGATCTGCTCTGTATTATCGTCAAGCTCTGTTGCGGCTGTGCTTTCGCCGATTGTTAGCTTTGGAGCGACCTTTGCGGTGATATAAAGATCGTCGGATGCTTTTTTCAGATATGAGTAAGTGTATACAGCCTGGCGTCCGAGCTGCTCGTGGTCTATGGTCACGGCAGTAATTGTGGGGCTGCCTATCTGTGCGAGAATATAGTCGCCGAAAGAGACGATGTACAGATCATCCGGAACCTTGACGCCTATTTTTTGCAGATCGTCTATAAGTAGCTTTGCAACAAGGTCATTTGCGCATATTACCGCATCATAGTACTCGAGATTCTTCTTGAAATGCTCGAAGCAGTCGAGTGTCGGAGATTCTTTGTTATCCGATATACGGAAGTAAATATTGCTTCCGTTGCCGTATGCGGGTATGCTTTTGCTTCGATCCTCAAAATATCTCTGCTTTATCAGATCGGTAGAAGAATCTGGGTTGATTCCGTAAAGAGCAATAAGCTTTCTGCCGCATTTTTCGAGATATTCTGTTATGATTCTCATAGAGTCATGATAATCAACAAGAATATTTGAAAAACGCATAGAATAGTTTTGGCTCTGATGATTGATATAAAGAAGATGCACTCCGTGACGGGCAAAGAAATCGTTGAATCTCTGAGACATGTGAACCGATGTGGTTATGACAACGAGGATGCGTTTTGTCTCATTTCCGAAAAAGGATTCGAGATCCGTTTCGTATATATTATCGGTTTCAAGCATCTTTATGGAATATCGTTTTTTTGTTGCTTCGTCATTGATACCTCGCAGAGTCTGCTTGCACCAAAGTGAATCTTTATATGGAGGGCTCACATAAATGTAGATCGTCATTGTGTTTCCTCTTTCTTGTTCTGATAACGCTATGATATCACAAAAATAAATGTGTGTCAAGAACTGTATCAAATATGAATTTGACAACATTTTTATCGATAAAAATAAGTATATATGTGCCGAATAGAAAAAAAATTGATTTTTTACTTCTAAATTTGTATTGATTTACTCTGAGACTTTTGGTAGAATATAATCGTAAAAATATTTTTGTAAAAGGAAGAGGTTTCAAATGTCTACAACTAAGGTTATTGCACAACTTGAAAAAATGGTTATTCCTACGTATCCTGAAGATGCATGCGAAGAGCTTCCTATGTTCGCGGAGAACAGAGTTCATCAGCGATCCTCGGGAAATCCCTATCCTAATAAGGTAATGATCAAAACCAGATCAAAGACCAAGATCGACAAAGAATACGACGTTATCAAGCTTGAGAATGACTACATCGAGCTGATTATCATCCCTGAGATCGGCGGCAGGATCTTCTCCGCAAAGGATAAGACTACCGGTTATGATTTCTTCTACCGTCAGAACGTCATCAAGCCCGCGCTGATCGGTGCGCTCGGCTCTTGGATATCCGGAGGCGTTGAGTTTAACTGGCCTTACCATCATCGTCCCTCCACCTTTATGCCCGTTGATTACGAGATAGAGTACGAGGATAACGGTGCGGTTACGGTGTGGTGCTCCGAGCACGATCCTATCGATCGTATGAAGGGTATGGTTGGTATCCGACTTGAGCCCGATAAGGCTATGTTTGAGACCAGAATGAAGGTTACCAACAGAACGCCTATCCGTCATTCCTTCCTTTGGTGGGAGAATACCGCAGTTCCCGTTAATCCCGAGTACGAGATTTTCTTCCCGTCCGACGTTGACCACGTTCATTTCCATTACAGACGCTCCAATATAACGTACCCTATCGCAAACGGAATGTTCAACGGCTATAAGTTTGAGGGCGATATCGATATCTCCAAGCACATCAACACCAAGTTTTCGACTTCGTTCTTCTGCGCTGCATCCGATTACGATTATTTCGGCGGATACGACAACGGCAAGAAGTGCGGCGTAGTACATATTGGAGATCACCACGTATCTACCGGTAAGAAGATGTTTACCTGGGCTTATAACCAGCTGTCTCAGTCTTGGGAAAGACATCTTACCGACTCTGAATATGGCAATTATTCCGGATACGCCGAGCTTATGGCGGGCTCTTACACCAATAACCAGCCTGACTTTGCCTGGCTCGAGCCTTACGAGACGAAGAACTTCTCTCAGTTCTGGTATCCTCTTTCCGCTCTCGGAGTTCCTTCCTATGCAGACCTTCAGTATGCGGTAAACGTAAAGAGCGGACTTGTCAAGATCCAGCCTGTTGCAGATACTGCCGAGGCTAAGGTTACTCTTACTTCCAAGGGCGTCACTCTCTTTGACGGAACGGTAGCTCTCAAGGCAGGACAGGTAACAGAGATCCCTGTGGCTGAGTTCGATGATTCCGAGTATCAGATCCGTGTTGATGAGCTCTATTACGAGCACATCGTCCGAGAGCAGAAGCCTCTGCCTGATCTTTTCCCTGAGGTTCCCATGTACAACGAGCTCCATACCGCAGAGTCGAGATTCCTCGCAGGTATGCATTTCCTCCGTTACAGAGATCCTAAGGCTGATCCCGACGCTTACTTCAAGGCTGCTCTCGAGATCGATCCCGAATATATTCCCGCACTTACCGCGCTCGGCGAGACGGCTATAACCAGAGGAGAGTTTGTGCAGGCTAAGGCTTCACTTGAGGCGGCTGTAAAGGCGGCAACCAAGTATTGCTACCACATGGAAAGCGGAAAGACCCTTTACCTGCTCGCTTATGCAAACGAGATGCTCGGCAATACCAAGGCTGCTTACGATCTCTATCGTAAGTCTGCTTGGTCTGAGGATTCCATCTCCGCATCCATGACAAGAGCCTCTATGCTTGATGCAAAGAAGGGTGATTATAAGAGCTCGGTCAAGATGGCTGATACCGCGATATCCCGCAACTCCGACAACGGAATTGCCGCTTCGATCGCAGCGATCGCTCTTTATAAGGCAGGATGCATTGATTGCGCTAAGGCAAGACTTGAAGCGGAGCTTAACCGCGACAAGCTCAATCACATAGCAAGATTCGGCGCATATCTTTGCGGTATGATCACCGAAGAAGAGTTTTATACTAAACTTTACTCCAATCCCTCTCAGACCTTGCTTGACGTTGCGTTCGATTTGCTCGCTGCGGGCTTTGAGGATGAGGTAAAGATTCTTCTCGGTAATCTTCCCAAGTACACCGATGACATAGCTCCCACCATTGCATACATGATCGGCAGACCTGAACTTGCAAACGAGAAGCACAAGGCATTCCCGTCTCGTCC
>JAZMZS010000044.1:0-4299 GCA_045586105.1 Eubacteriales bacterium
AGACCGTCAATACACACTCCCGTCTTTTCCTTGACAAGCTGTGTACGCTCAAACTCGGTCTTCTTTGCGCACTCAGCCTTATAATCATCAAGAGCATCGATATTCTTGATCTCGTCTCTGTATTTCTCGATTATGGGGTGCTCAGGAGCAATTACCATAAAGGTAACACCGAAGAGCGTGTCGGGACGTGTTGTATAGATCCGAAGCTTATCATCTCTTCCGGCAAGAGTGAAGTTAACAAAAGCACCGACGCTCTTTCCGATCCAGTTGACCTGCTGTTGTTTTACATTGGGAAGATAATCGACCTGCTCAAGCCCCTCGAGCAGCTTATCGGCGTACTGCGTAATTCTGAGATACCATACGTCCTTTGATTTCTGAACTATATCGCTATGGCAAATATCGCACTTTCCGCCCTGTGAGTCCTCGTTAGAAAGAACGACCTTACAGGAGGGGCAATAGTTTACGAGAGCTGTGTCACGGAAAACAAGACCGTTTTCAAACATCTTAAGAAAGATCCACTGTGTCCACCTGTAGTAGTCCTCCTCGGTGGTATCAACAACTCTTGACCAATCGAATGAAAATCCCACTCTCTTAAGCTGAGAAGTAAACTTCTCGATATTATTATCGGTGACCTTTCTCGGGTGAATTCCAGTCTTTATCGCATAATTCTCCGTAGGAAGTCCGTAAGCATCGAATCCTATCGGAAAAAGAACGTTATATCCCTGCATACGGCGTTTTCTGGAAATGATCTCAAGTCCGCTGTATGCCTTGATATGTCCGACATGCATGCCTGCTCCTGAAGGATAAGGAAACTCTACAAGCGAATAGAACTTTGGCTTGTCCGAATTATCCTGCGCCTCAAAGATCTTTGCATCCTCCCAGCGCTTTTGCCATTTTTGTTCAATTTGTTTAGCATCATACTTCATAGTTATATTCCTCTGAAATCATATTTCTTTATTTATCGTATTTTATTTTCCCGCTATATCGCTGTTCTCGGAATCTACCCGATCGAAAATAGGGGTAACATCGATCTTTTCCGCATCCTCCCAAAGGTTCTCGAGCTTATAAAAATCTCTTGACTCTCTTGAAAAAATGTGAACAACTACGCACCCGAAATCGATGACCTCCCAGCTTCCGTTTCCTCTTCCCTCGACCTTTACAGGAGGGCATCCTTCCTCGGTAAGCTTAACATCGACCTCGTCACACAAAGCGCCTATCTGAGTGCGGCTGTTTCCGGATGCAATAACATAGTATTCGGTCACAGATGTTTGCTCAGCAACGTTTATCAATTCAATTGCTTTTCCTTTTTTTCTGTAAAGGACCTCTACGATCCTTTCGCCCAGCGCTCTTGGGTCAATAGTTTTAATATCTATCATATTCTCTCCTTTTCTTTTAACGAAAGCAAAAGCGAATTCCTTGCTCTGAAGGTGCTATCTGCTATGACCTTTTTTTCTTCAATCAGATCCTTTATTGTCATATCAAATGACAAGAGCAAGGTTTTATCAAGATGAAGCAGTTTATCGCCGCATGAATCAATACCGTTCCAAAAGAATTTTCTGAGCATCACGCAGTCTTCAAAGGTTCGCGTATCTTCGATATAATCGGCTAAATAGAGCAGTTTGTCATGAATGGTCATATCCTCACTTCCCGTTGTGTGAAGCTTGACCGATCTTAACAGTTCTGCCGAGCTATACGCGGGAAACATATCAGGAATACATAAAGCAGCAGTCAGAGCGTGGTACGTCTTTCTGCTCTGCATCTTGTAATATTCAACATCATATCCATGCTCGGACAGTATAGCGAGCTGCTGCTCGTCTGTATATTCTTTTGTAAGATCGTGTAACAATGCCGCCGCACGAAGCATCATAATATCACGCGGAGAAAAGATCTCAGCCAAACGTACGATCTCACGCTCAACACCGAGCGTGTGTAAGTATCGTTTTTCACTCATGCTGCATCTGACCTGTGAGCGTAGATCGATCAGCATTTCTTCAGTAATAATTTTAATCATACTATTTCTGTTTGTAAAGCCTGTTTTCAAAAATATATTTTGCAACATTCAAGGGAACAAGTCCGTCGAGTGAACCGCCTGCAGTAATAATGTCTCTGATTCGGGAAGAGCTTATTTCAAAGGGAGGTATGTTCAAAGGCAGGATCCTCGCACCGTACTCCCGTCTGAAACGACGGATAGTATTCTCGTCCGTATCATCTTTATCGTCGTACCTATCGGCATAATACAATGTCACGAGCTCAAACAGATCTCTGAACCTGTACCATGTCTCAAAGGATAAGAGCATATCTGTGCCAATCAATAAGCTTATATCCTCATATCCTTCACGGAAATAATGCATAACTGTATCATAAGTATAGCTTACTGCATCTCTTAACAATTCAAAATCCGAGACCTTGCACCGCCCGCAAAGATCCGGATCGTTTAAGAATGCAAGCTCACACATAGCGAGCCTATCCGAATCCGAAGCGCCTCCGTCAAGAGATTTATGCGGCGGACATTTTGCCGGAACTATTACTATCTGCCCTGCTCCTGTTGCATCAAGATACGCCCTTGCGCTCAGAACATGTCCCATGTGAGGAGGAGAAAAGCTTCCTCCGTATATGGCAAGCCTTCTTTTCTCACTCATGTCAGGGCTCTATCCTTCTGTTTTTCTCCTTAGATGATCTGCGCCACAGAACAAACCTTGACCCTGTCACACATACTACCTCGGCATTGCAGGCTTCAGCCAAAGCCTCAGCAGCTTCTCTCGGGGTATAAGCACAGTTTTCAAGAGTACGCAGCTTTATAAGCTCTCTCGCTTCAAGAGCATCGGATACGGTTTTTACGGTTTCCTCCGACAGACCAAATTTTCCTATCTGAAAGATGGTGTCATAGCTTTGAGCTATGCTTCTGAGATGTGCTCTCTGTTTACTTGTAAGCATAATCTAATCCGACCTTCTTTGTGTTATTTGCTGAACAATCTCTCCGCCAGCTTTTCTATTGCACGCCTTCTGTGGCTGACAGCATTCTTTTCATCAGGGGAAAGCTCGGCGTAAGAGCGGTGATACACAGAGCATTCGAATACGGGATCGTATCCGAATCCGTTATTACCGTGTCTTTCAAAAAGTATCGAACCCTCCGCCTCTCCTCTCAAAACAAATGCCTCGCCGCTCTTGTCGCAGTAAGCAACGGCAGAAACAAAGCGCGCAGATCTATTATTTTCATCCTCAAGCTTGAGAAGGAGCTTGTCGATGTTTGCATCGTCATCACCATGCTCCCCCGCATATCTCGCAGAGTAAATACCCGGCTCTCCGCCGAGAGCATCCACCTCAAGACCGCTGTCATCCGCAAAGCAGGGATACTCGGTAAAAGTACTGACTGCCTTTGCTTTGATCATGGCGTTTTCCTCAAAAGTAGAGCCGTCCTCGACTATTTCTTCTGTAAAACCTATATCCTCAAGAGATAAGATCTCTATGGCAGGTGCATCCTCACCTAATATTTCAGCAGTCTTGTCACAAAGCATCTGTCTGAATTCACGTATCTTGTTTTTATTTGCCGAGGCAAGAACCATCGTAAGCTTATTCATATCAGTCCTCGAAAAGTGCATCAACAAATTCTTTAGGCTCGAAGGGCTTCATATCGTCGATACCTTCGCCCACACCGATAAATTTTACGGGAATATCCAATTCTCTCTTGACTGAGAAAACTATTCCTCCTTTTGCGGTTCCGTCAAGCTTGGTAAGAACAAGACCTGTAATATTCGCTGCATTTTTGAATTCCTTCGCCTGATTTACAGCGTTCTGACCAGTAGTTGAATCAAGAACGAGAAGAGTCTCTCTCTTTGCACCCGGAAGTTCACGCGAGATCACGCGGTCTATCTTCGCGAGCTCATCCATAAGATTCTTTTTATTATGAAGCCTTCCTGCGGTATCAATGATCAACACATCAGCCCCTCTGCTCTTTGCCGCATTGGCTGCATCATACACAACAGCAGCAGGATCGGATCCGCTCGCTTGCTTTATAAGATCAACACCCGCTCTTTCACACCAAACGGAAAGCTGTTCGATGGCGGCAGCTCTGAAAGTATCTGCTGCAGCTACAAGCACCTTTTTCTTTTGGCTTCTGAGCTCAGCTGACATTTTGCCTATCGAAGTTGTCTTACCTACACCGTTAACTCCTATTACAAGTATGACCGAAGGCTTGGAGGTGAGATCAAGAGGCTCGCTTTCGCCGACAAGACCGAGAAGTATCTCCTTAAGCTCAGCCTTGGCATCCTCAGGGTCTGAGAGACGCTTCTCTCTGATACG
>JAZMZS010000045.1:0-11924 GCA_045586105.1 Eubacteriales bacterium
AAGGTGATATCCTCGGGCACCTCGAGAACCTTGCTCATATCCGTGGTATCGGCAACGGTATCCTCGCCCTCGGGTGCGGTTGTGTTCGCTTCGGTATTCTCTACTTTAGGTCCGCATGCGGCAAAAAGCGGCAACGCAATACAGATCATAAGCAAAAGAGCAACCAGTTTCTTTGTGCATTTCATGATAATTCCTCCTTATCAAATTACATCTTTATGTTATGCGTGCTTTTTCATCACGATAACGTTCCAGGAATGCGCCTCGAGCACCGCCTCGAGCTTGCCGTCTCTGAGAGCGGAAACGCCGTTCTCGCGGGGTGCTACATTGAAGGGATCAGCCTCGGTATTGACCGCTCTGAGATCATCGTGGTTTATCACGATATGCTTCTCTACCTCATATCCCTCGTACTGGCGAAGATCTATATCGAGAGTGTGCGCATCATCAAGGTCGCGGTTAACAACAAAGAGAGTAAGCTGCTCCTTCTCCTCGTTTTCAACGAGAGCTCCGTCAAGGTAGGGGACATCGCCGTGCTTCTTTGTCTCATACGAGCCGCAGTCGAAGATAAGCTGTATGGACTTGCCCTGTCCGTACTCGGCACAGTGAGCGAAGGGGTAGTAGATCGTCTGAGCCCATGCGCTGTCATCACTCGTCATGATAGGAGAAATAACATTTACGAGCTGAGCCTGACAGCCGATCTTTACTCTGTCGGCATGCTTGAGCATGGAGATAAGGCAATTTCCGACTACGATAACGTCCTCCATGCAGTAGGTATCCTCTATCTGATGGGGTGCCTGGGTCCAGTCGACCTGCGGTACCTTTCCGTGAGGACGGTAAACTACGTTCCACTCATCGATGGAGATGTTGATCTTCTTCTTTTTCTTGAGCTTTGCTCTGACGTAGTCACAGCACGCGATAACGTCCTCGATCTGTCTCTCAAATGCAACAGCCGATCCGAAGAATGTGCGGGTATCGTCCGCCGTCTTGTTCTTATTATCATAATAAGCGTGAAGCGACACGTAATCGCATATGTCATATGTATTCTCAACTACGGTAGCATCCCACGCTCCGAAGGTGGGAAGCGATGCTCCTGCCGAGCCGCATACCGCAAGCTCAAGCTCGGGGTCGATCATCTTCATTACCTTTCCTGCCTGCCATGCAAGTCTGCCGTACTCGTCAGCAGGCTTATGACCGATCTGCCAGGGGCCGTCCATCTCGTTTCCGAGACACCAAAGCTTGATGTTATGGGGCTTTTCATATCCGTGCTGACGGCGCAGATCCGAATAATAGGTGCCGGAGGGGTGGTTGCAGTACTCGAGCAGATGAATTGCCGCATCGACCCCTCTTGTGCCGAGGTTGATCGCCATCATGGGCTCGATATCAGCCATCCTTGCCCAGTCCATAAACTCGTTAAGTCCGAATTCGTTTGTATCGATATTCTTCCATGCGGGCTCGATCATCGTCTTTCTCTCGGACTTGGGTCCGACGGTATTCTCCCAATGATAAGCCGAAACGAAGTTACCGCCCGGGTATCTGACAACCGATATTCCCTGCTTTTTGACAAGATCGAGAACATCGCGTCTTATTCCGTTTTCGTCCGCATGCTTGTTTCCGGGCTGATATATGCCCTCATAGATGCATCTGCCCATATGCTCTGCAAATGAACCGTAGATACGGCGGTCGATGTCGGAAATAATAAAGTGTCTGTCGGTATATGCTGTTGATCTCTTCATTATTCTGTTTGCCTTTCTGAAAAAAGTTATATATGTATTTTTTATAATTCAACAAATGATCGGTGTCAACCCTGTCCGTCATCCGAGAGAAGGCTGCACTTCCTGTATTCTGCCGGCGTCATACCGTATTTTTCCCTGAACAAACGGATAAAATAGTCCGAGCGTGCATAACCGACAGCCGAGCTGATCTTATTGACTGCCTGATCTGTCGTAGTAAGCAGCTTGCATGCGACGAGCAGAGCCGCGGTATTGATATCGGCGTTCGGAGTTACTCCGAAAAGCTCCTTGTACTTGATCGAAAAATGAGAGCGTGACAAATGGACGTACTCTGCCATCTTCTCAACATTCCATGCACCGGGATCGATATATATCTGGGTGCGGAGCGTGTCAAAGGTGTGATCTTGGGTGTATCCGCTCGGTCCCGCCGCACTTTTTCTCTCGAGTGCAAGCCTGTGCAAAAGATCTTCGAACAGTGAGCTTGCGGGCGGGAGGATAACCGAATTATGAGCGCCCTTCGACCATTCTATCTTCTCTACGGTATCGGTGATATCATCCTGCATATCGGTGTAGAAGGGGGTATTCAGAGGCAATCCGAGCCTTTCTATATCATGTACGTCCTCTGTCTCGAAGTGTACAAAATTGTGGAGCATGGAAATATGCTCGGCACTATAATAAATATACGTGCCCGCTGTACCGATGTAACAGCAGTTTGCGCTGACTCTGATGATCCTGCCCTTGTGGAAGATGGAAACGGGGTTTATGAAATGCAGAAAGATATTGGTATGCAGCTGTTCCCTCTCGATAAAAAAACCGAGCTTCTGCCTCTTCAAGTGCATGCACTGTTCGATATTGAACTCCATCTGCACACCTCCTCTCCGCAACCAATCGGAATGATCGCAGTTATCACTTTTACACGTTTCTACCGTGATTATATCACACGTAATTCTCATTTTCAAGCAACACGATACTGTTTTTGTTTTATGTGAATACTCTTTATGCACTAATTTTGTACATAAATGCACTAAAACCCCGCCAAAAGGCGGGGTTTTAGTAAAATATAGATAATAAACCAAGGATAAACCGATCAGTCAAGAAGCCCCTTGTAAAGGTCATTTATCTCCTTGACGGTTTTCTTTGCTGCTACCTCCTGCTCAGCGTAGAAGGATGCAAAGGTGGTCTGTCCGTCTCTGAAGCGGGTGAACATGTTCCAGCGGTAAGCCCCTATATTATAATAGAAGCCGAGGTCAAACACCTTCTTCGCAAAGATGGTGTCAAGTGTCTCGTAGGACTCATCGTCACGTACGCTCTTACCCTGCAGATTCTTTTCGTAGAAGCCCTTGATAACTCCGTCAGAGCCGTGAGCAAGTGCCTCAACGAGGATCGCGGTCCTGTCTACGTGCTCATCGTTACCAATGTCCGGAATACAGAAAAGAGAAATGTGGTTAGGTGCCATTCCCGAATTGTAGTCCGCCTGCTGCTCATCATACTTAGGCCAAGGAAGGAAGCCGTAGTTCACGTCGGTGTTTCTGAGCTTATAGATACCGTCGATGGTAGCACCGAAGAAAAGTGCCTGACCGTTTGCATAAACGTTTTTCCAGTTTGCACCGAGATCGTTGCCCTTCTTCTGCTCGAGCTGCCAGTTTATAAAGGAAGCATCCATACCAAACTCGGTCCATTCGGTGATCATCTTGAAGTTTTTCTCGGTATTCAGAGAAAGACCGAGCGCACCGTCGCTGCCTATAGAAGCTACGGTAGAGCCGATAGAAGAGAATGACATCCAGATAGAGTCGCAATAACCGAGAAATCCGCATATATCGTTCTCGCCAAAGACATTGTCATTGTCTATGACCGTCGCCTTCTTCGAAAACTCATAGAGCTTGTCATAGGTCCACTTGCCGTCTCTGACAAGAGCATACATGTCCTCAAGCTGAAGCGAGGTAGCCATTTCCTTATTGAATACGATAGCGTAAGTAAAATTATCGTCTATGTAGCTGATATCACCTGCGGTAAAGTAGGTTCTGTCATAGATGGTAAGCTGATCGTTTGCGGCCTGATCCCACCATTTCTTTTCAAGGTTCAGATAGGAATAATCGCGCAGATCGGTAAGCATTCCGCGTGTAGCGAGAGTTCCGCAGTCGTATGCCGATGCAACCGCAGCATCGAGAAGATTGTCATTTGCATCATACGCCTTGGATATCTCCATAAATGCGGCGCCCGCACCCGATGAGCTGTCCTTGACCCGGTACTCTTCTCTGATGGTGATATCATACTGCTCCTCTATCTTGAGGTTTCTTCTGTAGATAGCCTCATCGATAGCGTTATCCTCCTCGTCCGCTGTAAAAATATGCGGGCAGGTGGATACGTTGCTTCCTGTAAAGAATACGAACTCATAGCCGTCATAAGTAACATCCTCGGGAACCTCGAGCACTCCGCTCTTGTCCTCGGTAACCTCTCCCGATACCTGCTCTGTTCCCTGTTCTCCGCTCTCAAGCGCGGTTATTGCCGCTTCGTCTTTGCACGAAGCAAGAACGGGCACAAGCAGACATAAAATAAGCACTGCCGATATAAGTTTTCTAAAGTTTTTCATGTTCATTCTCCGTGTTTTTTATTTACGCTTTTTCATCACAATAACATTCCATGAATGCGGCTCTATTACAGCCTCGAGCCTGCCGTCTGTGAGCTTGGATATGCCTCCCTCACGCGGAACGACCTCGAAGGGATGCTCCTCGGTATTCGTCGCTCTGAGGTTATCATGGTTTACTATGATATGCACAGCCACCTCATACCCCTCATACTGACGAAGATCGATATCGAGCGAGTGTGCTTCTTCAAGATCACGGTTGATAACAAAGAGTGCAAGCTGCTCCTGTTCCTCGTTTTCTACGAGCGCACCGTCGAGGTAAGGGATCTCTCCGTACTTTTTGGTCTCATAGAAGCCGGAATCAAATATGATCCTGATCGATCTGCCCTGTCCGTATTCGGATGCATGGGCAAAGGGGTAGTAGATGGTCTGAAGCCACATTCCCTTGTCGCTTGTCATTATGGGAGCTATTACGTTTACGAGTTGGGCAAGACAGCCGATCTTTACTCTGTCGGCATGCTTGAGCATGGATATGAGTGCGTTTCCTACAACTACTACGTCCTCCATGCAATACACATCCTCGATATGGTGGGACGCCTGTGTCCAGTCGATTGGCGGGTTCTTTCCGTGAGGACGGTAAACTACGTTCCACTCATCGATAGAGATGTTTATCTTTTTCTTTTTCTTCAGCTTTGCTCTCGCATAATCGCAGCAAGCAATAACATCCTCGATCTGTCTCTCGAATACTACGCCGGACGCAAGGAATGCACGGGTGTCGTCGGGGGTCTTGTTTGCATTATTGAAATACGTATGCATAGCGAGGTAATCGCAGATATCATACGTTTCCTCGGCTACAGTTGCATCCCACGAGCCGAAGGTGGGAAGAGTTGTTCCCGCAGAACCGCAGACCACAAGCTCAAGCTCGGGGTCTATCATCTTCATTACCTTTCCCGCCTGCCACGCAAGTTTGCCGTATTCCTCGGCCGGCTTGTGTCCTATCTGCCAAGGACCGTCCATCTCGTTTCCGAGGCACCAAAGCTTGATATTATGCGGCTTTTCGTATCCGTGGCTGCGGCGCAGATCCGAATAGTACGTGCCCGAGGGGTGATTGCAGTATTCGAGCAGATGGATAGCCGCATCAACACCTCTTGTGCCGAGGTTGATCGCCATCATGGGCTCGATATTTGCTCTTCTCGCCCAGTCCATAAACTCGTTCAGTCCGAACTCGTTTGTATCGATGCTCCTCCATGCGGGCTCGATCATCGTCTTTCTCTCAGACCTCGGTCCGACGGTGTTTTCCCAATGGTAAGCGGAAACGAAATTTCCTCCGGGATATCTGACAAGCGATACTCCGAGCTTCTTTACCTGCTCGAGAACATCAAGTCTGATCCCCTGCCCGTCCGAGAATTCATTTCCCGGCTGATAGATACCCTCGTAGATGCATCTGCCCATGTGCTCGGCAAAGGAGCCGTAGATGCGGCGGTCTATGTCGGATATTATAAAATGCCTGTCGGTATACGCATGTGAGATCTTCATTTAGCCACCTGATCTTTCCGTTTATTCTCCGAGTGCTTTAAGAACATTCTTGTCAAGCGCGGTAACAGGCCAGCCGTCCTTTGTCCACACTACAGTACCTATAGTAAGCTGAATAGGACCGTTCTGCTCTCCGTTGCTGTCACGGTAGGTCCAGGATTCACTGACAAAATAGCTCTGTCCGTCGGGACCAACAAACAGCTGTGCATGAGCCGCTCCCTCGACACCTTCCTTCCACTCGGTGAGGCGTGTTCCGCCGTTACCCGAGAGCATTGTGTTGCCGTCCTTGTCAACATAGGGACCCTCGAGCTTATCCGAGCGTCCGACCGCCCAGTAATACGTACCCTTCTTCAGTCCGCCTCTTGCCACGAAGAGGTAATAATAATCTCCGTGCTTGATGAGATAGGGGGCCTCCATATCCGACTTGCCCTCTGCAAGATGCACGGGAGCGGCAGTGGGATCTGCGAGTTTTCCTGTCTCCGGATCAAGCTTTCTCATGTATACGCCTGTCCAATAGGAGCCGTATATCAGATAGGGCGTTCCGTCATCGTCAACAAATACGTTCGGGTCGATAGCGTTAAAGTTGCTCTCGCCATGATAGGAGCGGATGACCATTCCCTGATCCTGCCAATCGTTTTTTGCAGGATCAAGCGATGTAGCGACACCTATAGCGGAATTCTGCGAGCCCGAGGAGGAAGTGCAGTAGTAAAGGAAGAACTTATCTCCTATCTTGTAACAGCCGGGAGCCCAGATCGAGCCCTCGAGAGAAACGGTGGTAAGCCAGCTCGGTCTTGTAAAGGCGTACTTTCCGTCGATCAGCTTCCAGTTGATCATATCGTCAGAGGTCTTTACGGTGATAGGACCCGTCATGTTATAGTTATAGTACACACCGTTGTGATAGATTATCTCGGGGCAGCTTGCCGAGCCCTGAAAATCCCCGGAGAGCACGAGCATACGGGGATACTCACCGTCCCCCTCGCTTACCTTCTTGAAGTTCCAGGTCTGCGTATCCTCACCCGTGCAGTCCTTTGTCTGCTCGGCGTAGAAGATCTTATTCTTTGTGGAGACCGCACCCGCAAAGTACTTTGTGCAGGTATTCTCGATTATACAGTTTTCTATAGTGCCGTCTACCGAATATATCTTCCAGCTCTTCGCCTGATCATTGGTTCCCTCGAGGCAGGCTGAAAGCTTCTTTTCCTTCTTGAAGTTCTCGGGGTTTCTGACAGACATGTACATTCCCGTTGCCATATTCTCAAAGGAATACGTACCGTCGTCATTCTTGTGTGCTCTCCATATCTGCGACAGATGTCTGCCGTATATTTCGAGCTTGACGATAGAATTATCTACCATACTGAAGTCGGATACGGTCATTGCCTCCTTCTCGAAGGTCTGCTCGTTGTTGACGCATATTCTGTACAGCGCCCCTTCCTCGAGCTCTGCCGATGAATACTGTGACAGATCCACTATATCGCCTCCCGCATTTTCTGTAGTATCAACAGTGGTATCACTGCCTGTGTCGGGCTCGGTAACTACCGTGTCTCCGTCGCACGCGATCAGCATCACAGCGCCAAGCACAAGCAACAATACCATAAGCAACAATTTACTCTTTTTCATTTTCTTCTCCTTAATTTAATGAAATTGATTTATCCTTCTGTATTCCGTCGGTGTCATACCGTATTTAGCCTTGAACTGCTTTATGAAATATGCAGATCCCGAGTATCCCGATGCACGTCCGACGTCCCCGATGTTCATACGCGTTGTTGTAAGCAGCTTGCATGCACAAAGCAGTGCCGCCGTATTGATATCGGCGTTCGGTGTTACTCCGAATATCTCCTTATATCTGACCGAGAAATGAGCGCGGCTCAGGTGTACGAACTCCGCCATTTTCTTAACGGTCCATGATGCGGGATCAACATAAAGCTGTGTCCGCAGGGTATCGAAGGTATGCTCCTGATTATATCCGCCTACGGCTACGTTTCCCGTTTTTCTTTCTTGCGCAAGCCTGTAAAGCAGATCCTCAAACATCCGCGAGGGATCGAATGAGCTCGATATATTGTCCTTTGCGCCTATAGCCCATTCCATTCTCTCGACAGTAGCTGTGATATCCTCCTGCATATCGGTATAAAACGGCGTGTTGAGAGGCAGACCGAGCCTTTCTATCTCAACTGCATCCGCTATTTTAAAATGTACAAAGTTATGAAGCATAGATAAATGCTCCGCGATGTAATACAGCGGCTCGCCGATCGTTCCGATATAACAGCAGTTTGCGCTCATCCGCATGAGCTTCCCGTTATAGGTCATGGATACGGGATTTATGAAATGCAAAAACACGTTCAGCTTCAGCTCCGGTCTCTCGATAGAAAAACCGACCTTTTGCCTTTTCAGATGCATACACTGATCTATTCCGTCAATCATGCGCACCTCCGCGATATCCTTTCGGGGCATCGGAAATAATCAACAATTCCGACCCTGTCTTTTATCTTATCATTGTGATTATAACACATAACTTATTATCATTTCAACACAGTTCGTACAATTTCAGTTCGATAATTATAACAAAATTGTTCGGTTATCAACGATAAAAAACGGTCATGAATGATCAAGACCGTTTTTTATATTTATAAAATGATACAGATCAGCCCTCCGCTGCCCTCGTTGATGATCCGCTCAAGTGTCTCGGAAAGCCTGCCCCTCGATTCCTCGGGCATATTCTGAAGCTTGGTGTGAAGCCCCTCGTTTACAAGCTCATACAAGGTCTTTCCGAACATGTTTGAGTTCCATATACTTGCAGGATCGTCACCGAACTCCGAGAGCATGTATCTCACGATCTCCTCGGAGCGCGCCTCTGTGCCGACTATCGGGTTTATCTCCGTCTCTATCGTTGCCTTTATCATATGGATGGAATTTGCCGCCGCCTTCAGCTTTACGCCGTATCCGCCCGCCTGCTTTACTATCTCGGGCTCAGCGAGCGTAAGCTCGGATATATCGGGCATTACTATTCCGTAGCCCTTCTCGGAAACCTCCCTGAGCGCCTCTGCCACCCTGTCATATTTACGCTTTGTCTCGGACAGAGAGCGTATAAGAGATACCATGGTCTGCTCACCGTCTATCTCGCATCCCGTGATCTCACTCATTATACGGTAATAAAGCTCCTCCCCGAGATCGACCGTCACCTCGGCTGTACCCGAGCTCATGTCCTTTTGCGTGATCCTCAGTCCGTCAGCATATTCCCACCCTTCCGCTGTTGAAAAAACGCTGTCTATATCCGCCATGCACCTGAGAGGTGCCGCGCTCTGTTTTATTCTGTCCGTCAGAGAAGAAACCAGCCAGTGTTCGCCGCCGAGCGTTGCCGTCCACTCGGGAAGCCTGAATCTTATCTCCTTTATCGGAAATCGCTCGAGAACAAGAGAAAGTATCGCTCCGAAGTCCTCGGCATCACTTTCCAGACAATTGATCAGCGCCACCGGTGCACCGTATTTTTCCTCGAGTGAATAAGCAAGCTCTCTTGCACTCTCGCTCTCGGGATCCTTGGAATTAAGAATTACCGCAAAGGGCTTGTTGATACGCTTGAGCTCCTCCGCTATTCTCTGCTCCGCCTCGACATATGCCTCTCTCGGGATATCGGTGATGCTCCCGTCTGTCGTGACAAGCAGCGCTATGGTTGCATGCTCACGTATCACCTTGTCGGTTCCCATTGCCGCGGCCTGAGCAAAGGGAACAGGCTCATCCTGCCATGGGGTGCGGACCATTCTCTCCTCACCGTTCTCAAGAAGTCCGAGCGCCTCGTCAATAACGTAACCGACGCAGTCGACAAGCTTGACCTTCATACTCTTACCGTCGATGCTGATATGAACCGCCTCGTCCGGGACGAACTTCGGCTCTGTGGTCATTACCGTTTTTCCCGCCGCCGACTGCGGAAGCTCGTCTGTCGCCCGCTCCTTCTCATATTCGTCCTCGATCAAGGGAATAACAGCCTGCTCGAGAAAGCGTTTGATAAGCGTGCTTTTTCCCGTTCTTACAGGCCCGACCACTCCGATGTAAATATCACCGCCGGTTCGCACGGATATGTCTCTGTAAATAGATGTATCGATCATTTTTCCGCCCTCTTTTCAAAAATATACGTTACATATATATTGAAAGCGCGTCGGGGATATGACAAAAGCGGATGCATTCGGTATGCATCCGCTTTTGGTATTCCGGCGATTATTTGTCAAGCAATTCCTTAAAGGTCTCGTTTATAGTCTTGATGTCATTTTCAGACGCCTCACGACCGGCATTGTAGATAGAAGCAAAGGTGTTTTCCTTGGTCTTTGCCATAGTCATGACCGAGCTGCTGAGTCCGCCTAACTTGTAGTAGATGCCGATATCGTACATTGCAGATGCAAATATGATATCAAGCATATCAACGCTCTCATCGTCGCGCACGTACTGACCGACAAGCGTCTGCTCGTAATATGCGGGCGTGAGAGACTTCTTTCCCTCGTAAGCGAGCTCCTCGATGATACCGCTCGTTCTCTCTGCATTGTCAACATAGTAAGGAACGCACAGGAACTGACAGTGGTAAGCAGATACGAGATGCCCGTACATTTCCTGCTCTGCAGAAAACTTGGGGAAAGGAAGGATACCGAAGTCGGTGTTCGAGTCTCTGTGCTTGGGAACGGTATTGAACGTGGTCATGGAATAAGCCACCTGATTGTTATCAAACATAGCGACACGGGTCGTATCCCATTGATTCTGTCCGAGCACCTGGTAGTTATATACCGAATTCCCGTCTCTGATAAGATCGATATACTTGTTGACCATAGCGACGCTTCCCTGTGAATAAACGGAAAGCTCGATCTCGTTCTGATCGTTTATACGTGCAAAGCTCTCTCTCGCGCTCGAGAATGCTGCAAGAAATGCATCATTCCAGGTCAAGAGACCGTACTTGTCGTTCTGGTCCATGATGTCATCACCGTTGACGTCCTCGGTAACCTTCTTGACCTCAGACGAGAAGTTATCCCAGGTCCACTCGTTGTTCTGTACCATCTCATAGGGATCGCGCATGCTCTCGGTAGACTTTACAAGCTCCTTGTTGAACATGATGCAGTTTGTAATGATATTGTCGGTAAGGCTTATATCACCCGTGGTGTAGTACATTTTGCCGTCTATCTCAAGAGACTCGTTTGCCCTCTGATCCCACCATGACTTTGTGAGATCGATATACTTCATCTCATCAGAGTTAAGATCTGTCAAAAAGCCCGAGTATGCAGCGGTGGATACGTCGTAGGTTCCTACCATTGCAGCATCGTAATCATAGGATGCTGTCTGGTAGCTCTTCTGCAGCTCTGCATATCCTGCACCTGCTCCGCCGGACGAGCCGAATTTGATGATATCGTTATACTCGATACCGGCGCCGTACTTCTCCTGAATAGAGGACACTCTCTTGTACTTTGCCTGATTTACGGCATTCTCGGTATCGTCGGACTTGAAGTCATTGTTATTGAAGTTACCCGATACGAGAATATTGAAGGTGTAGCCGTCAAACCATGTACCTTCGGGCAGGAGCGTGGGAAGCTCCTCCGCGGTCTGTTCGGGCTCCGTGCTCTGAGTAGTGCCTGTTGTTGTAACTGCTTCCTTGCCTCCGCATGATACAACGCTCGGAGCAAGCATCAGAACAGCAAGCGCAAAAGCTAAGAGCTTTGCATATTTCTTCATAATAAAAGTCTCCACAATACATTATCAAGAGAATCTGTAGATCTTGTCGTTAAGATCCTGGATCTCCTTGTTAGCCGCTGTAAGAGCTGCATCGTATCTGCTCGCAAACGTACCCGTCTCGCGCTGTGCGATTATTGCGGTAAGTGCAGCAGTATAGGGCGAAGCAGTGGGGATCTTGTAGTAGATACCAAGGTCAAAGCATCTCTGATTGAAGATGATATCAAGCATGTCTCCGGATTCCTCGTCACGGATGAACTGTCCCTTGAGAAGGTACTCATAGTATACAGGTGTAGTCTCCTTCATTCCCTCATATGCGAGAGATTCAAGAACGGTGCCCACATAAGACTTGTCCTCGATGGTGCTCTCGACACAGATCATACCCG
>JAZMZS010000046.1:0-3849 GCA_045586105.1 Eubacteriales bacterium
TCAACTCCTTGGCTCACAGAACGACATGGCTACGATCCGACTTAACTACTATATTTTTGCAATACTGTCTACGCTCTGCCTCACGGGAGTTAATCTTATCGCTCCGAGAATGTTATCGTCAGCTACCGCACTTATCGGAAAAGGCGCTGATGAAACGGTGATCAATACCGCAGTTCTGCTCGGGCTCTGCTTACTTGCATTATATCTTTCAAGAGTGCTTTTCAGGTTTCTGTCAAACTATCTCGCTCATAAGGCAGCGCACAGCCTCGTAGGTGACGTCAGATGCAAAACGTATGAAAAGGTACAGTCACTTGATCTTTCCTTTTTCCATGATAAGCAAACGGGAGATCTGCTCAGCAGAATAATCACGGATACCAGAGATTTTGAGATGCTGTATGCTCACATAATCCCCGATCTTATTACGAACCTCGTAACGTTTGTCGGAGTGCTCGTTATTCTGATAACTATAAACGCCAAGCTTGCTCTTATTACCTGTGCTCCTATTCCGCTGATACTTTTGATGGGCATGTTCTTTGCAAAAAAGATCCGGCCTTTATTCAGAACCGCACAGAAAAAGCAGGGCGAGCTTTCGGGAAAGATCCAGGACAATCTCTCGGGAATACATGAGATACAATCCTTCGGACGCGACGGATACGAGGGAGAAAAGGTACGTGAGATCAGCACAAGCCACATTGATCTCGTTCTTCACGCTCTCAAAAAAAGCGCACTCTTCCACCCGGGGATCGAGTTTATCTCATCGCTCGGTACGGTGCTCGTTATTTGCTTCGGGGGTATACTTGCAGTCAAGGAAAACCTCAACGTCGAGGACATCCTCAGCTTCGTATTGTATCTCAGTCTCTTCTATGCGCCGATCTCAGGACTTGCTACTATGTTGGAGTCATTACAGCAGGCAATGGCAAGCGCTGAGCGAGTTATGAGCATTATTGACACCGAAACGAAGATCGTCGAGTCCGAGTCTCCGATAATCCTTGGAAACGTTACGGGGGAGGTCGTATTCGATAACGTTTCTTTTGCTTACGGCGAAGGAGATACGGTGCTAAATGACGTTTCATTCACCGCGAGCCCGGGAATGACCGTGGCACTTGTCGGTCCCACGGGTGTCGGAAAAACGACACTAACGCAGCTTATCTCCCGTTTTTACGATCCGACAAGTGGGAGGATACTTATAGACGGAACAGACATAAAGGACGTATCTCTGCGTGAGCTTCGCGCTAATATTTCCCCGGTACTTCAGGACACTTTTCTTTTTAACGGTACGATAGAAGAAAACATCTCCTACGCTAAGCCCGATGCAACTTACGAGGAAATAGAAGAAGCGGCGAAAGCTGCTAACATACACGAGGATATTCTCTTGATGCCTAACGGTTATGACACGATCGTAGGTGAAAGAGGACTTCGTCTCTCGGGTGGACAAAAGCAACGCGTTGCTATCGCACGCGCGATCCTCAGGCGTTCACCGATCATCATACTCGACGAGGCAACAGCTTCAGTTGACGTTGCGACCGAGGTCCAGATACAGAAGGCAATAAACTCGATCAGCGGCAAGCACACGATTTTTGCTATTGCCCACAGACTATCCACTATCAGAAACGCGGATATGATCCTCGTTATAAACGAAGGAGTTATTGCCGAGTGCGGTACTCACGAACAACTTGTAGCACTTGGCGGTATCTATGCTGAAATGGACAGGATACAAGCGGCCAACAGATAGGATCAACTAAAAACCGGCACTCAAGAGTCTTACTCTGCGAGCGCCGGTTTTTCATTATTGTTCGTAGTTCAATTTAGCTTCTGTCCAGCTCGAAAGGACCGAGTACATATCCGCAGCCGATAAACGTGCCGCCGCAAGGTCGTGGTCAAGGTAATTTCCGCATTCCTTTCTCTTGTTGCCGGGTATCTCTCCTTCAAATGAGGAAATGAATGCAAACACCTCTCTGACAAGAGCGATCGAATCGGCGTGCGATACATTATCACGCATTATCAAATAGAAACCCGTGCGGCACCCCATAGGCCCTACGTATATGACACTGTCGGTATATTCGGAATTTCTCGCATAGGTCGCAAAAAGGTGCTCGATGGTGTGCGCCTCGGATGCACTGAGATAATCGCCGCCATTGGGGATCTTCATTCTGATATCGTAGGTAATGCAGTCCCCATCAATACGTGAAATATACATCCCTTTTTTTAATTTGTCATGATCTACAGTAAAGCTCGCAATTTTTTTCATAAATAAATCCTCAATCAAACATCGTCGTCGAGAGATACCTCTCACCGGTGTCGCAAAGAAGAGCAACAATTCTCTTCCCTTTATTCTCAGGCCTTTCTGCCAATGTCCTCGCAGCAAATACACAAGCACCCGAGCTGATACCGACAAGGATGCCCTCGGATCTTGCTATTTCCCTGCTTGTTACATATGCATCCTCATCACTCACACATATAACCTCGTCATACACACTCGTGTCGAGTGTGTCGGGAATAAATCCCGCGCCGATACCCTGGATCTTATGAGGACCGGCCGAGCCTCCCGAAAGCACGGGAGAGCCGGCAGGCTCAACAGCTACTATCTTTATTAAAGGATCTTTCTCTTTAAGATAAGCACCAACTCCGGAAACGGTACCGCCCGTACCGGCACAAGCGACGAAAATATCGACCGTTCCGTCAGTATCCTCCCATATCTCAGGACCCGTCGTTTTTTTGTGGGCGTTTGGATTTGAGGAGTTAGTGAACTGACCGCACAGATAACTACCCGGAGTGGCAAAAGCAAGCTCCTCTGCCTTTGCTATTGCACCATTCATACCAAGACTTCCTTCGGTCAGAACGATTTCCGCACCGTAAGCAGCAAGCAGTTTTCTTCTCTCAATACTCATCGTATCGGGCATCGTAAGAATTACTCTGTATCCCTTGGAAGCAGCGACGGATGCAAGACCGATACCTGTATTTCCGCTTGTAGGTTCGATGATCACCGATCCATGCGACAGCTTTCCTTCACGCTCTGCCGTCTCTATCATCTCTCGCGCGATCCTGTCTTTCGCCGAACCTGCGGGATTAAAACATTCCAGTTTGGCACATATCTCGGCGCTAAGGGCGTGCTTTTTGCCATAATTGGAAAGTCTCATGATCGGTGTTCTTCCAATGAGTGCGGATACGTTTTCGTAAATCTTCATATAACTCACCTCAAGTTTTATTATATCACATCACTACATTAAAGTAAAGAGGCTCTCGTTCGAAAGCCTCTTTGATTTGTTCGTTATTTCTTTTTAGCAATTGCTTCCTTTGCTTTGTTTGCAATATTCTCGGCAGTATAACCGTAGTACTCAAGAAGCTTATCGGCAGATGCGCTTCTACCGTACTCGTCCATCATTCCCATTCGGATTACCGGAACCGGGCACTCCTCAGCCAGGACTTCGCAAACTGCGGAACCAAGACCGCCGATAACGTTATGCTCTTCAACGGTAAGGATAGCTCCCGTTTCTTGCGCAGCCTTCTTAAGAATATCTTTGTCAATTGGCTTTATAGTGTGAATATTGATCACCCTTGCGCTGATTCCCTGCTCTTCAAGCAGCTTTGCCGCGTCAAGTGCGATATGAACTGTAATACCCGAGGCTACGATGCTGACGTCGTTACCGTCTGCAAGAGTGATACCCTTACCGATCTCAAACTTATAATTCGGAGAATCGTTTACGTCAGGAACGTTCGCTCTTCCGAATCTGAGATAAACAGGACCCACATGCTCTACAGCAGCAATGACCGCTGCTCTTGCCTCAATAGAGTCAGAAGGATTGAGTATCACCATTCCCGGAATGGTGCGCATCAGAGCGATATCCTCGT
>JAZMZS010000047.1:0-12396 GCA_045586105.1 Eubacteriales bacterium
ACGGAGCGACCTCATCCACCACTACGTGGTCCCCCTGTCTCGCTGCGGCTCGGTCACGCTCGGGCTCTGACAGCCGTTTAGGCTGTCATTCACTACCCTCACGCGCTGCGCTTCCCACCGGGGAAGGCAACCGCTACGCTCGATCTTCGGAAGTTTTATAATAAATTTGATTTTCGCATAAGCGAAAATACTCCGCATCTATTATCTATTTTCTTGTCCTTTTCCCGTTCCGCAGGAAGCTTACTTCTCTTGCTTTCTTTCTCTTGACAGGAACTTTATCGCGCGCTCGACGGCGTCCTTGGCGTCTCCCCAGGGCTCCTGCTCGTAGCGGTAGTCGAACTTCTTGACGAACCACTTAACGTCCTCGCGGAGCTTATCGTAATAGCCGAAGAACAGCGTGTCTCCCGCCTCGGCAAACTCGCCGAAGCGCTTTTTCGAGAGGCGTTTTTTTGCGTATTCAAGGAGCTTTGCATAATGCTCGGCGCAAATATACGGCTGGTCTGCAAACTTGTCGCGGAACTCCTTTTCGGTGTCCCAGAGGATAACGGCGGTCTCGTTCATCTTCTCAAAATGGAACGCCGCCCTCTCGCAGACGTAGCAGGTCGAGCCGACCTCGCGGAGCATCGCCGCGCGCTTGTCTGCTCCGACGGTAAGCCCCTTGAGCCCTGCGGGCTTAAGCTTGTCGCGCCATTCGTCAAGGTGCGATTCGAGCATCAGCGCAAGCCCGAGGCGGTTCTTTCTTTCAAACATCATATCGAAGTGCCTGCCGCAGAAGCCGAGCTTGTTCGTCTTTATTCTGATATCCGGCTCCATCATGGCAGCGCCTAAAATTATCTCGAGCTCGTTTTCCTCGAGCATCCTCTCGATAGAGCACATAGGGCATCCGCAGGACTTGTCCTCTCTCGATCTGTCAAACGCCTCGTTGACGGGTATGGTATATATTTTTTCCATGCTTTTGTCTCCTTTTTTATATTGAAATACTCTGCATAATGCTTTATAATGTAGATAAATAAAGCTTCCGATCTTTTTGTTTTCTGCGAGGTATATATGTCAGATACTGTACAGTCCTTTGAGATAGCAGGCACACCCGCGCTCTATGTGACGGGGCTCGGGGACTTTTCTCTCGTGCGCACGCTCGACTGCGGGCAGTGCTTCCGATTTAACGAATCAAAGACACACACGGGCGCCTTTGAGGGGATCGCGCACGGGCGCTTTCTGCGCCTGTCTCAGCCGAGACCCGGGTCGCTTGTGCTCTTCGGTGTAAGCGGAGAGGAATACGAGCGCACATGGAGAGGCTATTTTTCCTTCGACCGTGACTGGAATGCCATCCGCGCCGATATCGAGGGGCGCGCGCCCGAGCTTGCCGAAGCGGCGGCGGGGGCGGAGGGCATCCGCATCCTCACGCAGGAGCGCTTCGAGGCGCTTATTTCCTTTATCATCTCGCAATGCAACAACATCCCGCGCATCAAGGGGCTGGTCGAGGCGCTGTGCGAAAAGTACGGCGAGCGCATCGAGGGTGCGGGAGGAAGGGCGGCTTTTGCCTTTCCGACACCCGAGGCTATCCTCGCGCGTCCGCTCTCCGAGCTTACGGCGCTCAAGGTAGGCTACAGGGACGAATACATATATTCCGCCTGCCGTGCCGCGTGCGAGGGGATGCTTGATGAAATTTCAGCCGCTCCGACGACAAAAGAGGCGGAGAAGCTGATGCTTTCGATGCACGGAATAGGCAAAAAGGTCGCCGCTTGCGTGCTTCTCTTCGGCTTTGGAAGGTACGACGCTTTCCCCGTTGACGTATGGATGAAGCGGGCGCTTGAGCGCCTTTTCCCGGGGGTACGCGACTACTCGGTGTTCGGACCCTACGCGGGGGTCGCTCAGCAGTATATGTTCTACTGCGAGAGATACACGAGGTAAATTTTTCTGCAAAATAATTATACAATAATTTTTCCACCGTTACAATAGTTTTTTATCAAGGAGACAAGCTATGACACTCTATTCTTTTGAAGGAAAGGCAACCTTGCTCCCTCCCGCAGTGAGGCTCGCGGGAGACGGGGCTGAAATTCAGTCCGTGCCCTCGGGAGAGGGCTATACCTGCGGGGAATTGTTCATATCCGACACGGTAACGCCGCTCGGAAGCGGAAGATACCGCATTACAAGGCGCATCCGCAACCTCTCGGAGGGCAGCGTGAGCTTTCAGGATATTCTCTCGGTGCACGACGAATTCAAGGCTGAGAAGTATCTCTTCCCCTGCATACTCTACGACGGCAACGAGCACGGCTCGTCGAATACCCCGAAGGGGCTCGGCATAGACGGACAGCCCTGGGAATTTGCTTACGACCGTCTCGGCATTCCCTCCTGCACGCTGACAGAGAACACCGAGGTCGGCGCTGCGCTTTTTGCCTCCTGCGAGGACGAGGCTTCGCTTGAGTCCTCCTGCTCTCTTATCCGAAATCCCGACGGAACTCACACCCACCGCATCATCAGACCGGTTGTTGAGGCGCCTTATTCTTATACCTCAAAGAATATAATGACCGATCGCTACGATACCTACACCACGCTCGGCGCCGGAGAAGAGACCGTAACGCAGTCATTTTTCTGCGTGCTCGAGCCGAAATATAAAAACTACGCCGCCGCCCCCCTTATCGACGCGGCGCTCGACCTGCTCGAACCGAAGCTCGAGCCCTCTCTGTCCACCGGCGAGGTCTTCTCGCTCGGACAGTCCTTTGCCAAGGCTCTGCTCTACGATTACCGCGGGCAGAAGATGATAATCACCCACTACGCTCAGCGCCTCTTCCGCTATCAGCATATGGTCAAGATCACGCTTGAAGAAATGGCGGAGATGATGCGCGACCCCTACTACACCGAGCTCGGTGCTTTTGACGAGCGCTTCGAGATGGGCTGGGCAGACCAGGGGCTTCTCAACGCCCGAATGCTTGCTCTCGGTGCTATTAAGGACGGGGACGGTGAGATGCTCAAGACCGCAATTTCGATATTCGATGCGTTTGCCGCAACGCAAAGGGAAAACGGGCTCTGCTTTACCCTTTACGAGCAGAACTTCGATCCCGAGGCGGAGAAGACCGCCGAGCCCGACGCCTGCAACCTCGGATGGGGTGCGGCTGAGATGGTGAGAATGTACTCGCTTCTCAAGGCCCGGGGCATCGACCGCCCCGAATATATAAAATTCGCCCGCGGGGTATGCGATTTCTTCGTCTCCGCGTACGACGGCGAATACGGCTTTGGCAAGTCTTACCGCATCGACGGCACGCCCGCACAGAGGCTCGGCTCTATCGGCGGATTTATGATCACGGCGATGCTCGAGCTCTACAACCTCACAAAGGAAGAAAAATACCTCTGCTGTGCGCAGAGGGCGATGGATCTCTATTACGCACGCGACCTTGATAACTTCGTCTGCACGGCGGGAGCGCTCGACTGCGCTTCTATCGACAAGGAAACGGCGTATCCCTTCTGTACCTCCGCGCTCATGCTCTACGATATCACAGGTGATAAAAAATACATCGAGCGCGCAGAGAAGGCGGCGTATTACTTTACCTCTTGGACCTTCTTCTACGAGGTTCTCTACAAGAACGGAAGCGAGTTTACCGAATACGGCTACCGAACCACGGGCGGAACTGCTATCAGCGCCGAGCATCACGCGATCGACGCCTGGGGCTCGGTCATCGTCCCCGAGCTTATCAGGCTCGCAGAGCTTACGGGAGAGGAAAAATGGAAGAAGATCGCCCGCCTCATGTGGGCAAGCGCAATTCAGGGAATGACGCTCAGAGAGGGACATCTCATCCACGGAATGCAGCGCCCCGTCGGCTCGCATAACGAGGGCTTCTTCCAGGCAAGATGGACAAAGTACCGTCCCACTCCCGAGGAGCGCGGGCACTTCAATGACTGCCTCTCCGCATGGTGCGGTGCTTACAGAATGCACACGATCTCCCGCCTCACAGGCACAGATGCGCTCAGCATTATTGAAAAATAATGAACAGCCGCTCCGCAAGGGCATTGTTCCACTCCGAAGGCTGTAACACTCATGCAGGGCGCGTGTATATACTTATGTAATCAATAGAAAAATACTCTGAAAAACGGAGAACCATACCATGACTAACTACAGATTTGATATGCTGATGCAGAATTCGAGCTTTGTCAGAAGGCTCGTCCTCGCAGAAACCATTGAGGATGCCGTCCGTGCATTTGCCGACGAGGGCGTTATGCTCACCGCACGCGATCTTGAAATGTTCGTTTCGGCTTCCCGCGAGGCGGAGCTCAACGAAGCACAGCTCGAGCACGCCGCAGGCGGCTCGCAGACCGTCCGTGACCCTTATCTTATCCTCGCAAAGCTCATGGCAAAGCATAACAGAGGGTAGAGGATGCACCGTAGGTGGGTGAAGTTCCGCTTACGCGGAGTGAATTTCCACCCCCGCTGTCATCCTCGAGCGCAGCGAAGGATCTGAGCGGGAAAACAAACCTCCGAGGTCTGAGCGTAGCGATAGCCTTCCCCGGTGGGGGAATGCAACGCTACGCTCGATCTTCGTTACTTTGATATTCTATCGCTCCAAAGAAAAAGCGCCGATCAAAGCGGTCGGCGCACAATGTTTCGTTTCACCTTTACCCATTCATAAAGGTTTTTGGGGAAAGGGTACGGGGAAGACCCTTTTGCAAAAGGGTCTTCCCCGTATTTTCTATTGACGTATTGCTCAATTTATGCAAGCGAGCAGGCTCGCGGAGGGATAGTCGAGCGGTGACGGAAAATATGCAAGCGAGGTTCCTCACGAAGCAGAAATTGATGCAAGACGAAGATCGGAGCGCGAGGTTGAGGGCGCGTATTTACATACGTAACCGAAAACCGAGACGCGATCGATCTGACGTATTGCTCAATTTATGCGAGCGAGGTCAGATTGCGTTTCCGGGGTCTACAACAAGATCCTGCGTTACTCTTACGGCATCCGATATAAGCTTCGTTACCTGCGCGGTGGGAAGCTGGAACTCGCCCTCGCCGTTGATGGTATAGAAGGTCTTTGCACCGAAGGAGTAGAAGCGGTAAACGAGGTCTCTGCCGCTGTGCATCTTCATCGTGAGCTTGGCTGTGACGTTAGCCTCGTCGGCTGTAAGCGCCTTGACCTGTGCTTCGGTAAGTGACACGGGGCCTTCCTTGAGAAGTCCGAGGATGACCTGATAGAACTTTCTGAAATTCTTGACCTCGGGCTTGTGATCTCCTGTATCCTTTACCACAAGGTCGCTGTCCTGACCGAGAAGGGTGAAGGTGATATTTACATCCTCGCTCTCTACGATAATGTGACTGACCTTGTTGATATTGATATTGAAGAGGTTTGCGCTTACCCAGGAATTCAGATCATACTCGAGGAAGCGGCAGTCATATGTCGGCATCTTGACGATCACGTTGAAGAGTACCGAATAAACATACCTGAACTCCTCGCCCGTCTCCTCGTCCTTCTGAACCTCGGAGAAGTATGCAAAGTTCGGTATCGGAATATTCTGCGTCTTGCCGTCCTTGTCCTTGAGCTGCTGGTTGTTTATCACAAAGAGGGTAAATTCCGCATCCTTAAAGCATCCGTATTTCTCGAGATCCTCCTTCTTCGGAGCGAGCTTGACGGTTTCGGTTCCCTTGTAAAGAATGAACTGCTGAGCCACCCCGTCGATAAAGCCGGAGGCATTGTATATTCCGTCTCCGGGGTAGTCCATGCGGAAGGTCGCATTTACGTCGAGCTTTTTCTTCTCCTCCTCACCGAGCGAATGGAAGCGTACAATAAGCTCCGCATCGGAGGGCTTTTCCTCTTCGTTTTCTTCGGGTGCTGCCGTATCGGTAACTGCATCGGTAACAGCATCTGTAACTGCATCGGTAACTGCATCGGTCACAACGTCCGTAACAGCATCGGTCACAGCATTCGTTTCGGCATCCGTAACCGCATCGGTATCCTGTGCGGGAGCGGAGGTCTCTTCCTTTTTGTCATCCTCCTTTTTGTCATCCTCCGGGACATAGAAGCCCTTATAGATAGCAAAATCGTCGATAAGGAAGTACGAGGTAAGAGATGTCGGCATGATAACTATCGGATTTACGAACGCCTCGATGGGAGCAAGCACGGTAGTCTCAAGCGTTGTATCGAGAACGTAAACGGTGTTTCTGCCCTCATAACGGACGTAATAACCGCCGTTTGACGGAATTACAGTTCCCACCCATACCTTGTGCTGAGCACCCTCAACGGTAGTGAGGATGTAGTAAGCAGGGTCGGAAGCCTCGTCAAGCCCGTATACCGAGAGCTTTTCGGGGTTGTCGTTTGCCACCTTGACCTTGGACAGGGTATATCCGCAGTCGGTAACAAGTGTCGAGAAGAGCTCCGCCGAATAGTCTGTCGCCTCGGCACCCTCAATGACAAAGGTGTTGTCCTTACGCACGAATTTGTATCCGCCGTGCGAATTTTTGACCTCTATCGACTGTATCGAGGCACGCTCCACCTGCGGGAAGAGCATTATGCGGTCGTTCGCTCCCTCGACCTCACCCGGGTCGAGCTGAAGCGGGTCCTTCGTGCCCTGATCCTCTTCGTTCAATAAAGGTCTGAGCACTATAAGATATGCAAGCAGCAATACAAGGAATACTGCTCCGAGTATTATTGCAATTCTGGTTTGTTTTTTCGTCATCTGTATTTTCTCCGTATGCATATAACGAAGCCTACAACGGTAAACGCCAGAGGCAGCACCGTACAGAGAAGCGCCGTTGCGGTATTTGCGTTTGCGGTGGTCATATCCTCGATGTCATACTTTGCGTATTCCTTGAAGGTAATGCCCGAGGGGACGTTCTCGCGTCCGAACTGCTTGAGTGCGGCGTATATAACGTCCTTGTTTGCGTAGACGTTCGACTTTGTCCACTCGTCATCGTCAAAGCAGACGGTATTTGCCGCAAGCACGTAGGTGTAAAGATTATCGTCTCCCTCGATCTTTATCTGGCGGGATATCGTCATAAGGCTCTTGTCCGCCGCCGCGGCTCCTTCTCCGCTGTCAGCGCCGACAGCGTGTGAAAGCGCGCTCTTCGAGGTTCTGAAAACAGGAGAAATATCACGGTACTCGCTCGCTACGGAAGAAATATAAGCTCCCGTGGGTGCGCCCTGTCCCGTCTGAGACCGGTCATCCTCGGCTCTCTGCTCGGTGAAGTTCTTGGAAATAGATATAGTTCCCGCATCATTGAAGATGGTCTTGGGTCTTGTTGCAAGAGATGCGATCTCGTCGATAAGGTTCGAGGCGAGAGTATCATCTGTGCAGTACTCGGCAACGATCGCGTTTCCGTCAACAGAAACCGCCTGTCCCTCGTCCTTGATGATGTTATCCTCGTAAATTATTCCCCACTCCTCAAGATAGCTCTCGAGGTTGTCAAGTCTCTTCGCATAAGGATCGAGGAAGCACATAAGCGAGCCGCAGTCCTGCGAGAGGAACTTGTCTAACTTTGCGATCTCGCTGACAGTCTTGTCGACAGAAGCTGTACCGTCCTCGCCCTCGGTAAAGGTATAACCGCCCGAGAAGTCCCATTCGGGGCCGTTGATGATGATAAGCCTTGCATCCGGGTCGATCTCGTCTGTCATAAGGTCGAGAGGCTCGAGCTTGTAGCCGGCGCTCGTGACTATGTCCATAAGCTGCAGCGACATCTCCTCGCCGTGGGTGGTTGTATAGTACGCGATCGGAAGCTCAGCCGCAGTTACGCTGAGTATCGCGGAAGCAAAGCGCTCCTCCGCCTGAATTCCCCAGATGGTGGTCTCGTCCGAATCAACTACATAAAATGACTTGGCGTTGAGCTTTCTCCACTCCTCACCCGACTCAATGATAACATGCGTCTGGTAGACGGGGTCCTTTATCGAGGTCTTGTACTTTGAAACAAGCTGGGGATCGTTTACCGAGTTTATGAACTTGACATTCAGCCAGTCATACTCGTCATCCATATATTCCGCCGTCATCACAACGTCATGAAGCTCGCTTGAAGCCATAACATAGTCGCGGTCATGGCAGAAGATTATGTTTACCTCTTCTCTGACGTCGGCGAGGACCTCGCGGAGAGGCTCGCTCATCGTGTAGGTCTGGTGTGCGGTCATATCCGTGTAGAACGCGTACTTCGAGGAAAGCGCGCTGAACACGAAGTTTACCATAATTATAGCGGCGATCAGCACTACGCTGACTATCACCGAGGTGGTGCCGTATTTGAGATTTCTTGAATCATGCTTCATTTTAACGTACACCTCCTGTCAGGACTTCCAGCGTCTCAGCTCATATACTCTTATCGTAAGATAGCAGAATACAAAGCTTATCGACGCATAATAGAGCACAGCGACCCAGTCAAATATACCCTGGGTAAACGCGCCGTATCTCGCGTAGATCGAAAACCAGGACAGAATGCTTCTGACCGCGTAGCTGTCGATCGCAGAGTTTGCAAATGAAATTACAAGGAAAACGAGCAGCACAGCTGTAGTAGATACTGCCGCGGCAAGCTGGTTTTCTGTAAGCGAGGACATAAACACGCCGATAGCGATAAATGCCGCGCCTACGAGGAAAATTGCGATGTAGTTACCGAGGATGACCGCAGGCTCGGGATCCGCAAACACGAAAAGCGGGATCACGTTTATGCTCGATAAAAGAAGTGCGGATGCATAAAGGGTGAGCGCGGAGAGGTACTTTGCAAAAACCATGCCCGTGATCGTCACGGGTGCGGTGAGCAGCAGCTGCTCGGTGCGCAGCTTCTTCTCCTCAGCAAACAGCTTCATTGTAAGCAGAGGTGCGACAAGCACGAGCACGAACAGAAGCGCCGTGAAATACATAGAGACGTTTGTCGTCGGGTTTGCCGTCTTTATCGTAGTAAAGCAGCAAACTACCGCCGCTATCGCCAAAAATACCGCATAGAACACGTATCCTATCGGAGTTGTGAAATAGGAACGCAGTTCCCTTTTATATATAGCTAACATTTACGCGTCCCCCTTTCTTGATACTATCTTGTTTTTTGTTACCTTCTTGTCAATAAGAGAAATGAAGATGTCCTCGAGGTTCGTTCCGACCGACTCAAGACCGACGATCGGCCAGCCCTTCTCCGCCATAGAGAAGAACAGATTTTTTCTCATATCAACGCCCGCCGCACACTCGATGCGGTAGCTGTACGCTTCTCCGTCTCTCTCGTCTCCTACCTCGGCGTAAAGTATGCCGCTCTTAGACTTAAGATAGGAAAGCACCTCTCTCTGCGGTCCGCAGATCTTTACAAGGAAGCGTCTGTTTTCATTGACCGCACGCGTAATATCCTCGGTCTTCTGATCGGCTATGATCTTTCCCTTGTTTATAACGACTATCCTGTCGCAGACCGCCTGGACCTCGGGCAGAATATGCGTCGAGAGAATTACCGTATGATCGCGGCCGAGCATTCTTATAAGGTTACGCACCTCTATTATCTGCTTCGGGTCAAGTCCGACAGTAGGCTCGTCAAATATGATGACCTCGGGGTTTCCTACAAGCGCCTGCGCTATTCCCACTCTCTGACGGTAACCCTTTGAAAGATTGCGGATGATACGTCTGCGCACGTCCTTGATCTTTACTACGTCGCAGATCTCGGCTAAGTGCTTTTTCCTCGACAGCTTGCAGCCCTTAAGCTCGTATACGAAATTAAGATATTCGTCTACCGTCATGTCAAGATAAAGAGGCGGCTGCTCGGGAAGATATCCTACCATCTTCTTCGCTTCAAGCGGATGCTCGAGAATATCAACTCCGTCAACCTCGGCAACTCCCGAGTTTGAGGACAGGTATCCCGTCAGAATGTTCATCGTCGTGCTCTTTCCCGCTCCGTTAGGACCAAGAAAGCCGACGATCTCTCCACGGTTCACCGTGAAGCTGATATCGTCAAGCGCGTAGTTCTTGCCGTATCTCTTTACAAGATGCTCAATTTTAATCATGTGGTACTCCTTATGTAGAATGAGAGGGTGTGGAGAGACGGGATGAGGACTTTTTAGGGAAAAGTCCTCCCCCGTACCCCCTCCCAAAAACTTTTATGTATTGGGTTATAGGCGGGGAAACCCCTTTTTGAGGAAAGGGGTTTCCCCGTACCCTTTCCCCAAAAACTTTTATAAATGGGCAAGAATAAAACGCAATTTTGTTCGCCGACCGCTAAGGTTGGCGCTTTTTTCTTTGCCCCAAGCTCGCGCACAGCGCTCGAAGCGGTGATTGGAAAAGCCCCATCCCCGCTGTCATCCTCGAGCGGAACGCAGTGAAGCGAAGGATCTGAGCGGGAGATGAAAGTAACGGCTATGCGCGTAGCATAGCCTTCCCCGGCCGGGGAAGGTGACGTCGAAGATTCATACGCGTATAGGTATACTTCTAACCATACTATTATATAGTATCTTACGATTATTGTCAAGATGTGAAGCGCATGTGTAATTTTTGTGAAGTATGTGACGTGTGTTGTCACCTTTATAATAAACTCGATCTTCGCATATGCGAAGATCCTTCTTACTTCTTACTTTACCTTCACGCTCCCGCAGGGAGCATTTCACCCACCTTCGGTGCCTATAACATCCGGTTCGATCAAAAAAACTACATTACTCTATCTTATACTTATATTAATTAGCCGTAGTAATAGTAGAGACGGTGGAAATGTTTGAAACTGAAAAAAACGGCTTAAACTCACCATCTGCGGTAGGTTTTTCATTGTTGATAACGTGTTGTTCTTATGTGCGCAAAATGTGCGAAAATCGGCGTTTTTTTAAAAAAACGGTTTTCCACAGCCTCTTTTTTAATGTTGAATGGTATTTTTGTGGAAAAAAATAAAAATTTCACATATAAATTCCCAATTTACACCTTGGAAAACTGCTTTTCCCCTTAATTGCGAAATTAAGGGAAAACCCCTTTTCGGCTGAAAAAGGATCTTCCCTTTTTGATAAAAATTATCTACTCTGTCATTGATTTTGCAACGCCGTTTTCAAATTCGCCCGTGTAAACTCTGCCGTTGAACCAGGTGTAAACTCCCATTCCCGATATCTTGCCGTCCTTGAATTCGCCCTCGTAAACGTCACCGCATGCGAAGGTATAAACTCCGTTTCCGTGCATCTTACCGTCCTTGAAGTCTCCCTCATATATGTCTCCCGAAGCAAAGGTCTGCTTTCCCTTTCCCTGCCTCGTGCCGTCTATGAAGGTTCCCTCAAACACTGATCCGTCATAGTAGGTTCTTTTTCCCTCGCCGTTCGGGAGGTCATCTACAAAGTATCCCTCGTAAACAGTAGTGTCAAAATAGGTGTACTTGCCGTAGCCTGTTTTTTTGTTTCCGACGATCTCACCCTCAAACACGTCTCCTGTCGAGTAATAGGTGAATTTGCCCTTTCCGTTTATCTCGTCATTGACAAACGTACCCTCGTATATGTCACCGTTTGCAAAGGTCATCCTTCCCTGTCCGTGCCTTACAAAGCCGTCAAGCTCACCCTCGTATACTGCACCGTCCGAGTAGGTTATCTTGTTTTTGGTTACCTTGCCCTTAAGACCGCCCGAGGTGGAAAGAGATCCTCCGTTCGGGTATCCGTCACGGTAAAAACCGACGTAGCTTATCGTGACCTTTCCTCCGTCATGCGTGGGGAGAGTGCGTGTCGAGTTTTTAAATCCGAATATCACAACAAGCGAAAGATACACAAGCGCCGCCGATACCGCTGCTGCCAATACTATCGTAAGTATCCTTTTCAGGGGGCTCGTGCGCTTCTTTAAGTGCGATCTTGTTTTTCTGCTCTGAGCTTTGTTCATGTGTTACCTCGAATATTCACTCTGTTATGAATGCTTCATTGCTTCAAGCAAGCCGTCCGCCACACCGAACAGCCACGGACCGAATATAAGTGCGAGCAGCAGCACAGCGCTTATTACGATGATAGATATTATAAGCGTACCGATGCCGTTTCCCTTCGTGCGGAAACGCTTTTTTGCCATTGCCTGCTTATCCTCGGGGATGTAATACTTATCTTCCATGCTGCTTTTATCAGATATGTCGATATCAGAACTGTCAATTTCTGCCACTTGTACCGTTTTTCTCAAAACACTGCCCTCACGAAGCGAGCGCGCAAGCATGGGCTTGTTCTCGATGCCGAGCTCCGAGAGAGACTTCGCGCTGTCGGATGAAGAAGCACCCGAAGCTATCAGCTTGTTTACGAAGCTTCCGAGGTAGTAGTTTGAGTAAAATGAACCGATCAGCGCAAGAATGATGCCTATCCATGCAAAAATGAATATGATCCTCAGCGTGTTCGGTGTAAAGCTGAAGGTCTGATAAGTCTCAGAGTCGTACAAATGCAGTAAATTGTAGAAAAATTCAGCCATTTTTATATCTCCGTTATTATAAGAGGTCGGTGAGATGAGGGGTGGATGCGGGTGGACGTCGGGGAAAAC
>JAZMZS010000048.1:0-11236 GCA_045586105.1 Eubacteriales bacterium
TATAGCATCCAAGGGCGGATATGTCAATAAAAATGATGCGAAGCATCTTTGCTTCGGTGCACAAAAAACAGCTCGAAAAACTGCGGAAGATAATTTTTGTAAATATCTATTTACAACTATAATATTATTTGATATAATATATTGATAATAGGTTACTATACCCAATTTTGAATGTGATCTGAAATTATCGCCGGGAGCGGTATGCCACGGCATCGGAGAATATAGATGAAAGACAATTCATTCAACGAAAAATACGGCGGCGGACAGGGCGGGCAGGCTAAAATGCTAAGCGGCGTCGGAGCGGTGCTCTATTCGGTCGCGTCGACGGTGCTCTTTATGCTGGGGACTCTCTGCATGCGGACGGACGGCGAGCAAGCGCTTTCCTGCTTTCTGATCCCCGTGCTGTTTATTGCGGGATCATATCTTGCTGTTGCGCTGCTCGTGCAGGGCAGGATGCCTCTGTTTATTGCCGCGGCTGCCTCGAGCGTGCTTTGCGGATACGTGCTCAGCGCGAATATCCTGCACTCGCTTATGTGCCTTTGTGCTTTTGCGGGCGCATTTGCCGTATATACGGCGACAAAAAAGAAAAGCTTCGGCTTTGTAGGCAATATCTGCCTGTCAGCCGTGTTTTATGCGCTTACCTTCCTGCTCACGCTCGGCGTGCTTCTTTACGAGAAGTATTCCGAGATCGGCATGGATACGCTGCTCCGCGCCTATGATAGCTTTTGCGAGGTGCTCTGCTCGGAGCCGAGAGCGGTGCTTGAGGAAATGAAGCAGATCGAGGGAGAGAGCGCCGAGCAGCTTGCAGAGTCATATTCGCAGATGATATCTACGCTTGAGCAGATGCTTGAGCTTATGGTGTATACCGTTCCGTCGATGCTCGTGAGCGTTTGCGTTATCGGAGGCTTTTTCACGGTTGCAGCGGTAAAGAGGCATCGCAGGATGCTTGAGCTGCCCGATACCGTCGGGGCGTTCGAGATCACCGTTTTCTCGGCGGTGTTCTTCGTTGCGACAAAGCTTGTTGTGATCTTCATAGATCCCATCACGCCGGTCGGGATAACGCTGATAACGGTGCTTGCTCCGCTCGAGCTCGGACTTGCCGTTTCCGGAGTTCTTTTCGGTGTTGCATGGCTGAAAAAGAACAACAAGGGTAAGCTCTATTACCTGATCGCCGCAGCGTTGCTTGTGCTCATGCCGAGCTATGCGGTAAGCATCCTTGCCTTTCTCGGAGCGTACAGCACGGTGCTTGTGTACAGGTTCCGCCGAATGATAGAAAAGGCGGTCAGAGGGAGCATGCACGGCGGTAATAAGGATGATGACAAAAATGATGATAACGATGACGAAAACATGTAGAGGAGGGATGTATCGTGGCAAAGAGGATGTACAAGAGTGAAAAAAGCGCGGTCATATTTGACGTAGTATATACGCTTGTGGTCACCGCGTCAGGGCTTGCCGTGTATTTGTTCGGAATGTCGGTGCCCGACGGCAACGGAATATATCTCGGGCTCTTCGTGCTTGGCGCATACATGCTTTTCATGCTTGCCGGGATAGTCATCCGCTCACAGCTTTTCTCAAGAAAGCTGAAGCGCGGCGAGAAGATGGAGCTGTACAATATAGCATCCTTGTTCTTCGGTAAGATGCACCTTCAGCTCGCGGTGGTAAATGCTGCGGGCGAGATCACGACCAGCAATGATGCCTTCCGCGAGGCATTTCTTTCGGGAGAGAGACGCATGCGCATCAGCATATACGATCTGTTCGATTTCCCCGAGGGTGCCGAGAAGATCGCCTTTGACCGTGATGCGGGGACGTTTTCATGCGAGTATCACGACAGGATATATGATGTGACGGCAACGAGCCTCGGAGAGAGCGGGAATTCGATACTCATATTCGAGGACCGCACCGAGCGCAGACTGCTCAGAAAAAAGTATGAGGAGGCGCGCACCGTACTTGCCTACATTGAGCTTGATAATATTTCGGATCTGTCAAACGGAACCTTTGCCTCGAGAAACAAGAGTGCGCTCGACGCGTTTGATGCCCTTGTCAAAAGCTGGGGCGAGCAGCGGAATATCATCATCTGCGAGCATGACAGCTGGAAGTATCTTGCCGTAATGACTGAGAAAACTCTCAGCGCCCTTATGGCTGAGGGCTTCTCGAGCCTGCTTCATCCCGTGTCTGAGATAAAGACCGAGAGTGGGGTCAGCCTTTCCTTTTCGCTTGGCTCGTCGAACGTGACCGAGGGCGGGGTGGAGACAAGGCACCGGAGCTCGCTGTCCGCCTTTGAGATGGCTGTAAACCGCGGAGGAGCGACCGCCGCCGTCAAGACGGACGGAGAGATCGTTTACTTCGGAGGAAACGTCAAGGCACAGCCGAAGAGAGCCAAGAACCGCGCGAGGTACAATGCCCGCCAGCTCGAGCAGTATATAAAGGATGCCGACAACGTTCTTGTAATGGGACACTCTACCCCCGACTTTGACTGTATAGGCGCACAGATGGGTGTGTACTGCCTGTGCAGGGAGCTTGGCAGAGAGGCGTACATCGTCTCGAACGAGCGCACCTACTTCAATATAACTGAGGCTGTCCCGATGATGGACAGAATGAAGAACACACAGAGCTACAGGGACGCATTCATATCTCCCGATGATGCTCTCGATAAGGTGAGCACAGGCACGCTTCTTGTGTGCGTGGATGTTTCCAACAGAGAAAAAATGGAGAGCCCTGTGCTCTTTGATTCCGCGCCGAGGGCGGTCATTGTTGACCACCACAGAAAGTACGCCGAGTTTTCCAAGGATATCGAGCTCGAGTATATAGACACATCCGCATCGAGTGCATCCGAGCTTGTATCCGAAATGCTCGAGCTGCTCGATCTTCCGGGCGGCTCTATCATGAGAGAGGAAGCGACCATGATGCTCTCGGGAATATATCTTGACACCGACAACTTCCGCAAGAGCACCGGAACGCGTACCTTCTCGGCGGCGCTGTTTTTGCGAGACAAGGGTGCGGATGTCGATGCGGTAAAGCGCTTCTTCGATATATCTGTAAGAGAGCTTGAGCTCGAGTCGAAGATAGCGGAGCGCGTGGAGATGGTGGACGGAAATATCGCCATCATCTGTTATGACACCAAGGGAGAGAACACCGACCCGAAGACAAGAGCCCGCGTGGCGGACAGCTTTGTCAGAGCCAAGGAGGTCGAGGCGGCGTTCGTGCTCTGCGGAGAGGCGGAGGGACCCGTTTCCTTTTCTGCGAGAAGCGCAGGCAGCATCAACGTTGAGCTCGTAATGAAAAAGCTCGGAGGCGGCGGCAGCTTTGACCGCGCCGGCGGATTTGTCAGAGAGAGCCTTGACAAATGCACGCAGATGCTCAAGGATGCAATAAAGGAGACAGTCAGCAGAGAAGAATAGGAACGTCTGCGGAGCTGTAATTTACAAACAAAACAAACACAAATCTCAGGAGGATAAAGAAATGAAGGTAATTTTGACACAGGACGTAAAGGGACAGGGCAAAAAGGGACAGGCTATCAACGTATCCGACGGATATGCGCGTAACTTCCTGCTTCCTAAGGGACTTGCTGTGGTAGCCGACGCCTCGGCTATGAACGATCTCAAGAACAAGGAGGCATCTCGCCTTCACAAGATAGAGGTAGAGAAGCAGGTAGCGAACGAAACAAAGGCAAAACTCGAGAAGCTTACCGTAAAGATCACCGCACAGGCGGGAGCCGACGGCAGGCTTTACGGCTCGGTCACCTCCAAGGAGATCGCGCAGAATCTCGAGGATCAGCACGGTATCGCTATCGACAAGAGAAAGATCGACCTGCCCGATCCCATCAGGGCGTTTGGCACCTACGCGGTCAGCGTCAAGCTTTATACCGAGATCATCGGAAAGATCAACGTGGTTATTACAGATAAATAAAGGCTTAGCACGGCGTGTCCGTGCGAGGAGAGGATAATGGACGATCTGCAGAGAAAACTACCCTTTGCACTCGAGGCTGAGCAGTCGGTGCTCGGCAGCGTTCTGATAAATCCCGAATGCATCACCGAGATCACGGGGATCATAAACGAGAACGATTTTTATCTCGAGGAGCACAGGAGCATATTTGCGGCTATGAGACAGCTTTTTGTCAAGAGCCGTGAGATAGATGTGGTTACCCTTATCAGAACGCTTGAGGAGGAGGGTATCTACGACAAGAGCGGAGGAACGCAGTATATAAGGTTGATAGCTGAGGTCGTTCCTACCGCAGCCAACGCCCGCGACTATGCAAAGATAGTTAAGGACAAGAGCACGCTCAGACAGCTCATTTTAGCATGTGATGATATAAGCGAAAGCGCTTATTCCGAGCAGGGAGCGGTGGATTCGCTTCTCGGTAACGCCGAGCAGAAGATATTTGAGCTTGCACAGAATCAGGATACAAAGCAGTTCAGGCATATCCATGACGTGCTTGTAAAGGTGTATGACGATCTTGAGCTTCTCGTTACCGACAAGGATGCCGCCCACGGAACGCCCACGGGCTTCTCCGGCCTTGATAACGTGCTTGTCGGAATGGGTAAGGGAGATATGATCATCGTCGGAGCACGTCCCGGAATGGGAAAGACCTCCTTTACGATGAACATTGCCACCAATGTTGCAAGACAGACAGGCAAGAAGGTGTGCGTATTCTCGCTTGAAATGTCAGCCGAGCAGTTAGCGTCGAGAATGCTCTCGAGCGAGGCTATGGTAGACAGCTACGCGCTGAGAAGCGGTAAGATAGAGGACGAGGACTGGCAGAAGCTCGCACACGCGGTGACCGAGCTTTCGGGAACAGAGATATATATCGACGATTCCACCGGACTTACCATCACCCAGATGAAGAGTAAGCTGCGCCGCGTAAAGAACCTGGGTCTCGTTATCATAGACTATCTGCAGCTTATGCAGAGCGACAAGAAGACGGACAACCGTACCGCGGAGGTCGGTGATATTTCGAGAAACCTCAAGATCATGGGCAAGGAGCTCGGAGTTCCGATAATCTGCTGCGCTCAGCTTTCTCGTAATCCCGAGTCGAGATCGGGTGCGGGAGGAAAGCGCCCGATGATCAGTGACCTCAGAGAATCGGGATCTATCGAGCAGGATGCGGACGTTATCATATTCCTGTACAGAGATGATTACTACGCCCTTGACAAGCCCGAGGAATCCGAGCAGAATATCGTCGAGGTAATAGTAGCGAAAAACCGACACGGCGCTACAAAAACGGTAAAGATGGGCTGGATACCGCAGTATACCAAGTTCCGTACCATCGATACCGACAGAGAAGAAATGTAATTTCCTTATAGGAACCTGATACATGGATAAAAAGAAAAAACAGCTTATCGACACGGTAAGGAGCTATGCCGACTCATACCGGATGCTCGAATGCACCGACATCATCGTCGGTTATTCGGGCGGAGCCGACTCGTCGCTTTTGCTTTACGCGCTCCGTGAGCTTTCGCGTGAGCGCTCTGTCCGTCTGCACGCCGTGCATATCAACCATATGCTCAGAGGGGCGGACGCGGATGCGGATGAGGAGTTTTGCAGGAATACCTGCCAAAAAACGGGTGTGCCTTTTATCTCGGGTAGATTCAACATCAGAGAAAAGGCACGGGAGCTCGGGCAGTCCGAGGAGGAATGCGCGAGAGATGTGCGCTACGGTTTTTTTTCCGAAATAAAGGGAAGAATAGAGACTGAGCATGAGAATGCTTCCGTCCGCATAGCCACGGCTCACAATGCGACGGATAACGCCGAGACCGTGATATTCAACATCACCCGCGGTACTGCTATCTCGGGTGTGTGCGGTATACCTCCCGTAAGGGACGGATATATTATCCGCCCTATCCTTGCTCTGTCAAAGGAGCAGGTGCTCTCTTATTGCTCCGAGCTCGGTATAGAGTACGTGACCGACGCTACGAACGCCGAGACGGTGTATACGAGAAACTGCATCAGACACAACGTTCTGCCAGAGCTCAGGGGAATCAATCCCTCCCTCGAGGGAGCGGTATCCAGAATGACCGAGAGCCTTCGCGCGGATGCCGAATATCTCGAGCGTGAGGCGGAAGCGCTCTACAGAACGTTATGTGATGACGGCAGAGTACCGCTTTCACGCGACAGGCTTTCCTCTGTCCCGCCTGCACTCGGCAGAAGAGTGCTGTGCAGATATATCGGGGATGCGGGAGGAAGGTTCGAATACACGCATATACGCTCTGCTATGCGGCTTATAGAAAGAGGCGGGGATTTCTCGCTTTCGCTTATAGGCAGAGTACGGCTCGTATGCAGAGAGGGGTTCCTTTCTGTCAGCGTGGATGCGCGCGGAGGAGAGGATGTACCGCCCGAATGGGAGCTTGAGCTCTCGGAGGGGGAAAATCCGCTTCCGTACGGAGGCAGTATATACATCACCTCCGACAGAGATGAGCTCGAGAAAATAAAAACACAAAATGTTTACAATTTATTTATACAACAGCCTCTTTGCGGTGATACAATAAACAACGTATACCGTGCACGGAGCCGCAGAGAGGGAGACGTCATCTTCTCGGGAGGCCATACGCACAAGCTCAAAAAGCTGTTTTCGGATAAAAAGATACCGAAGGGAAAACGCCATACCCTGCCTGTCGTTGAGCGCGACGGGGAGGTGGTGTGGATACCTGCAATCAGGACAGCTGACGGAGAGGGCAAGAGCGGGAGGATATTATATCTCGCTTATTGCATATAATAATATAATGACAAATAATGCAGAAAGGACATAACTGATACCTGATGAGAAAAAGCAATTTCAAAACGGTGATCCTTTACGTGGTGCTGATAGGCGTGGTGCTTTTTGTTGCTACACAGCTGCTCAGCGGCACTACAAAAAAAGAAGAGCTGACTACTCAGGACATATTCGGATATTTTGAAAACGGAGAGGTCAAGAGCTTTGAGCTTGACCAGGATGCTAATCTCAAGATAGTGCTGAATGATGAGAAGGAAACCGAGATCAAGGCGAGACTGCTCGATTACGAGCTGTTCAGAGATGAGATATTCATTCCGATGATACTCGACAATCCGGATAACACTGTTGAATATAACTTCAAGGAGCCCACTCAGATACCGTGGTGGGTGGAATTTCTTCCGTACGTGATAATATTCGTGCTGTTTGTGGTGTTCTGGATATTCATGATGAACCAGACCACGGGCAGAGGAGGAAAGATGAATTCCTTCGGCCGTGCGAGAGCCAAGCTCGCTCAGGGCGACAGAGTAAAGACGAGATTCAGCGACGTTGCGGGATGCGATGAGGAAAAGCAGGACCTCGAGGAGGTCGTGGACTTTCTGCGCGATCCCGACAGATACAGAAAGCTCGGTGCAAGGATCCCGAAGGGTGTGCTTCTCGTAGGCCCTCCGGGTACGGGAAAGACCCTGCTTGCCAAGGCAGTTGCGGGTGAGGCGGGCGTTCCCTTCTATTCGATATCAGGCTCGGATTTTGTTGAGATGTACGTCGGTGTGGGTGCCTCGCGTGTGCGCGATCTCTTTGAAACAGCACGCAGAAATCCCGCCGCTATCATATTCATAGACGAGATAGATGCCGTAGGCCGCCACAGAGGTGCGGGTCTCGGCGGAGGACACGACGAGCGCGAGCAGACGCTCAACCAGCTGCTTGTCGAGATGGACGGATTTGACGGGCGCGAGAGCGTTATCGTAATGGCAGCGACCAACCGCCCCGATATACTTGACCCCGCGCTTCTCAGACCGGGCAGATTTGACAGACAGATCACCGTCAGTTACCCCGATCTCAAGGGAAGAGAAGAGATACTCAAGGTCCATGCCAAGGGTAAGCCCTTCGAGAACGGCGTTGATTTCAAGAGGATCGCACAGACCACGGTCGGCTTTACGGGTGCGGATCTTGCAAACCTGCTAAACGAGTCCGCTCTTATCGCGGCAAGAAAAAGAAAGCTTCTCATCGGTGAGAACGATATAGAGGAGGCAAGCCTCAAGATAGTTGTGGGAACCCCCAAAAAGTCATACAAGATCAAGGAGACCGAAAAGCTCAAAACGGCTTACCACGAGGCAGGCCATGCGATCATCGCACACGTGCTGCCATCCCAGGATCCTGTCAGACTTATATCCATTATCCCGAGCGGAAGAGCCCTCGGCTATACCCTTACCCCTCCCAAGGAGGATAAGCTCAGCGTATACAAGAAGGGACTGTCCGAGGAGATATCGATGCTTCTCGGAGGAAGAGCGGCAGAGGCGATCATATTCGACGACGTCTCGGGAGGAGCGTCAAACGATATTCAGAGAGCCACGGCGATCGCCCGCAAGATGGTGACGCGCCTCGGAATGTCAGACGAGCTCGGACCGATACTCTGGGGCTCGGAGCATTCCTCGGATGAGGTGTTCCTCGGACGTGATATATCCTCCGACAAGAACTATTCGGAGGAGACCGCCGCCAAGATAGATGCGGAGGTAAAGAGGATAATACGCGAGGCATACGAGCGTGCTGTGCAGATACTTCGCGATAATATTGACAAGATGCACTTTATCGCCAAGTTCCTTGTGGATCACGAGACCATGGACGATGCGCAGTTTACCGCAGTCATGGAGGGAGAGCCTACCGTAGAGGAGCTCGAGGCTATGACGGAGGAGCGCGAGCGTATCAGCCGTGAGGAGAACGACCGCAGACGAAGGATCGAGGAAGAGGAAGCGAAGAAGAGAGCCGAGGAGGATAAGCGCAGACAGCGTGAAGCCGCATCGGATGATGACAGATATGACCGCTCCGAGAAGGATGACGAGAAGGATCCGAAGGATGATGACGGTCAGGACGGAATAGACTTCTGATATGACGGAGGAATGCCATATGCCGCATTCCTCCTTTGTATTTTGTGAAAAAAGGAAAAATATACTTGATACTTTCGACATGCAACGCCCTTTTTGTTATTGCAATATGAGTTAAGATATAGTATAATAATTAAGATATGCCGGGCAGGATAACAGTGAAGTCACTCGGCGCAGGATGTGCACGCTCACCGCCCCGTATCGTAGGGCGGGCGCGATGCTTCCGAAACGGAGAAAATAATGGATAACTTAAAGGAAAATGAACTGAATACAGAGCCTTCGGCTCAGACGGAGCAGCCCGGGGAGAATGCCCCCGATGCTGTCAGCGGGGAGGAGATATCAGCAGCGGATACTACCGATGTGCAGGATACAGAACCCTCGGAGGATGAGACGGAGGATGAGGATCGCGGGGACGAGGATGACGAACGTCGCGGCGGAAGCATTGCCCGTATAGGTATCATTTGCGCGGCGGCGCTCCTTACGGTAGTTTTGCTGCTCGGCGGGTGGCTCGTGATGCTGCTCAGAGGTCCGAGTGATGCGGCAGAGGAGCAGGCTGTGCTTGCAATGAAGGAAAACCCGCTCGGCAGAGTGATACTGCCTCTTGTCCTGCCTGCCGAAAGAATAGCGGAGGTCGAGCGGGAAAGAGCAGAGCGTGATGCCTCCGAAAATACAGAGCTCGGAGTTCTCTGCGTCAGCGTAAACAAAAGCACGGAAGAAGAGCCTGCGCCTCCCGAAGCAGACGAAGATGACAAGCAGGACGGAAATGACGGTCAGGGCGGCGGGGCTGAGGCAGTTCCCGAGGATGATGACGGGATCGAGCTTGTACATATAAAGACGGAGAGCTATCAGGGGACGCTTCTGATAGTTGACGACCCGAAGCGTATCTTTGTCGGTGTTCCCGACAGATACGGCGAGGCGGTATACGGACTGACACTGAGAAACATGATCAGAAAGTATGATGCCGTCGCAGGAATGAATGCGGGCGGATTTGAGGTCATAGGAGATATACAAAAGGGTGGTGTTCCGATGGGCTTCGTTATCAAGGATTCGAAGGTAGCCTGGGGCAACGGCGGAGTATCGAAGAACATCTGCGGCTTTGATGCAGAGGGAAAGCTCGTTGTGGGAACCATGACGCCGAATCAGGCGATAGCGAAGGGCGTGGTCGATGCGGTCAGCTTCGGACCTGCGCTGATCATTGACGGGCAGCGCGTAAACGAGGGACATTGGAACGGTGTCCAGAGAAACGCAAGAACGGCGATCGGTCAGCGTGCAGACGGAGCGATACTGCTGCTGGTTATAGAGGGAAGACATATCAGGAGCTTCGGCGCTTATTTCAGTGAGGTCAATGACATATTTCTCGAATACGGAGCAGTCACCGCGACCAATCTCGACGGCGGTTATTCGACCTTTATGGTGTATGATGAGGGCGGACTCGATATGCATTCGTATGCATACGGCGAGAGATTTCTGCCTACATCCATTCTTATCAGAAAGAAGTAAATAAGACATGAAAAATGAGGTGTGCGCACCTCATTTTTCTATGACTGCATCATCCTCGCATAATTGGTAATAATTTATATATATTTTAGTAAGCAAAAAGATACAGATGCTCAAATATAATTGCTTTTTGATATTGCAAAGCGTCGAAATATGTTGTATAATAAAATTTGTATGCGATCAAAGAAAATCAAACGGAGATACATAATAACATGAAACAAGAAAATGCAAAAAACGCCCTCAGGATATTCGGGTGTGTGATGGCAGTTATCGGTGTAACGCTGTTGCTGCTCGTGATATTTTTGTACTCGGCTATGACGATGATAGTCAGAGGCCCGAGCGAAACGGCAAAGGAGCTGTTCGTTTACTCGATGAAGGAAACGAGCGTCGGAGGTATTCTCGTTGACATGTGCATGAGCCGGGCAGAGATAGAGGAAATGCTCGGTAAAAAGGAAAGCGGCATGGATGCCGAGGTGCTCGGCGGTGCCGTTACCGATCCTTCCAAGATACAGATAAATGTGAATGTCAATACAGATACAAACGATCCCTCCTCGGGCTCTGATGAGCAGGGCGGGGATGCAGAGCAGGGCGGTCAGGAGAAGAACGACGGAATAGAGATAATTCCGATAAGGACGGATACGTACAAGGGCACGCTGATGGTCGTAAAGGACCCGAGCCGTCTGTTTGTGGGAGTTCCCGACAAGTACGGTGCGGGACAGGTCGGTCTTTCGCTTCGCGACATGATCAGAAAGTACGATGCCGCAGGCGGTATCAACGGCGGAGGCTTTCTTGACGAGGACGGAATGCAGAAGGGCGGAATACCCAAGGGTCTCGTTATCAAGGATTCCGAGATCCTCTGGGGGGATAATGCGAACAGGTACAGCATCTGCGGCTTTGATAAAAACGGCATTCTCTACGTCGGCTCGATGACAGC
>JAZMZS010000049.1:0-28307 GCA_045586105.1 Eubacteriales bacterium
ACAAACGGCAATATTATATTGATAAAATCAAAGGTTTCTATAATAGTGATCTTATCAAGGTAATCAGCGGTATTCGCCGTTGCGGCAAGTCTTGCTTTCTTCTTTCTGTCATGGAAGATTTAGAAAAAAGCGGTGTTGCCGAAAAAGACATTATTTATCTGAATCTTGACAAAAGAGGCTTTACAAATATCAAAACACCGGAAGCGCTTGAGTCTGCGCTGAACGCGAGAATCACGGACGACAATTTCAAATACATTTTCATTGACGAGATCCAGAACGTCAAGGGCTTTGAGCAGGTAGTCAACGCATTCCGCGAGGATGGAAATTTCTCTATTTTCATTACCGGTTCCAATTCCTATCTGCTCAGCGGCGAGCTTGCAACCAAGCTTACGGGACGTTATATCGAGATTGAAATGTTTCCGCTCAATTTCCGCGAGTTTCTAGAAATGAAAAAGTTTCTCGGAAAGAGTGTGGATTCCAATCTCTCTTCAGAATTTAACGAATATATCCGTTACGGCGGTTTTCCGAAGGTTTTGGAATTTGACCGTCTCGATGACAAGGACCGTTACGTGAAAGGCGTTATCGATCAGATCCTCAGCAAGGATGTTGTGGGACACAGGATCATCAAAAACAAAGTGGTATTCGACCGCGTGATGACTTATGTAATCAATAATTTCGGTGCGACCACAAGTCTTTCGTCTATCGCAGAGTATATGGAGAAGCACGAAAAGATTTCCGTCAAGACCGAAACACTGAACAAGTATCTCGACATTCTCGAAAAGGCAAAAATCATTTACAAGTGCCCCCGCTTTGACATCAAATCGAAGAAATCTCTTCGCGGAGAGCAAAAGTATTATCTTGCGGACCTCGGTATTTATTTTGCCCGTAACGTAGACGCAAGGATCAACTACGGTCCAGCTCTTGAGAATATTGTTTACACCTATTTGAGTGCTAAGGGATACAAAATCAGCGTGGGACGTATCAGAAAGCTGGAGTGTGATTTTATCACCCGCACAAACGATGAATACCGCTACGTACAGGTAGCTATGACGATTATGGATCCTGCGACGGAAGAACGCGAATACAAGCCTTTCTCCACCATCCGCGATAACTACCCCAAAATTTTGTTAACGCTTGATCCCTTGCTTCAAAAACGGGACGGCGTCGTTCACAAGAACATTATGGACTTCCTTGCAAATGATGAAAATATATAATACAAGCTTATCTCCCGAGTGCCACTCGGGAGATTTTTATATACAAAATATTCTGCCTTTCAGTTTCCTAACAGTTTTCTAAAATCGCCTCAATTTTTGCCTGTTTTGCTCTTTTCTTAATGAATCAGTTTATAAGGGATGGTTTTATAGACAGATATACCGGAAAAAGGCTCTTGAATCCTGGTATTTTGAAAATTCTTTCTCATTATTTTCCGAATGAATTTCCATATCACCCGCATTGGAAAATGGAGCGAACACATATAGCGTATTGGGAACTCATCCCCACCTTAGATCATATATTTCCTATTGCAAAAGGTGGTCAAGATGATGAAAAGAATTGGGTCACAACTTCAATGAAAAATAACTCTATCAAAAGTAATTACACGATTGACGAAATACATTGGAAACTATATCCCCAAGGCGATATTGCTGATTGGGATGGTCTTACAAGTGTCTTTCTTAAGCTTGTAGATAATGACAAGGAATTGCTTAAAGATGGATACATAAAAAGTTGGTATAATGTATCCAAAAGCTGCTTATACAAAGAGTCTTGTAATTCAGTTACTCAGAAGTAAATTCTTTAACAAAAGTAGGGCTGACCGTGCGGTCAGCCCTTTCCTTATACTTTTCTCACCCCAGCGCTTTACTCATCGCGGCGCCGGTGTCTGCTTTCGTTACGGCATCGAGGTGGCCGTAGATATTCGCCGTGGTGCTCATGTCACTATGTCCGAGCCATTCCCGGATCTGCTTCATTGGCACGCCTTGGGCGAGGAGCATCGAGGCGCAGGAGCAGCGAAGATCGTGTAAGCTGTATTATTTATACCAACACTTATCCGGCATATACTGTGGATCAATCGACGTAAGAAACAAGCTCGTCGATCGGTCTTCGTTTTTTCTCGGGAGAAGGGGTGCCCGGTTTAGGATAACCAAGCGAAATAACGAGACGTACGGTGCCGTCAACTCCGCATATCTTCTTAATTTCATCAGAATCGAGCCACCCCATGATACAAGTACCAAGCCCTTGTGCTGTTGCTTCTGCGGTAATATAGGCGCTGAGAATGCCTATATCTATCGAACGGTAGTCGTTTTTCTTAAGCTTTGCACCGATAGCAGCGGTCTTCACATACGGCATCTCGGAAATGACGAGCAGGATCGGGGCTTTGTCTGCAAATTTGTTGATACCTACTCCATGCACTGCTTTAGCGACTCTCTTTGCAGCGTCTCCTCTGCAAACTGCAATATGGTAAGGCTGTCCGTTACATGCGGAGGGTGAAAGTCCTGCACTTTCGAGTATTGCGTCGAGCTTCTGTTTTTCTATTTCCCTGCTCTCGTCATAGCTTCGGCAGGAATATCTGTGTTTTGCTATTTCCGTGAAATTCATACTATACCTCACTTCACTATGCTCTCACAGCACGTTTGATAAGCCTTTTCCGCGATCTCCGCTATCTTCCTTCTCTCTTTATCGGATGCGCTGCGAAGCTTCTTCTCTTTCGGAAGTCCCCAGACGTCAAGGATCGACGGTCCTATCCATGAGTTATACCCGGTAGATCGAAATACTCCCGCAAGGATCGAAAGCACAGCCTTTTTCGGTTTCATAAATATGACCTTCATTGGGTGCTTGATAATAGCAAAGATCAGCGGCGGATAATGAGCGGTTATGTTGGTGAAGGTTATACCGGGATGCACAACGGCGAGGGATGCGCCTTTTTCCTCTCGGAACAGCTCCGAAGTCGCATACATTAAATATCTCTTTGCATTTCCGTAGACCTTAGACGATGCGCTTCTACCCGAAAAGTCAACGTCATATTCGTCTATCCTTGAATAATTGTGAGCGATACTGCCAACAACGACGACCCTTCCCTGCTTTGCCGAAAGCGAGGGCAGGATTCGTCTGATGATATAATAGGGCGTGGCAAAATTGATCTGATACACGTTGTCATAGCCCGTCGAGCATTTATGTCTCGGAATACTGTATGCTCCCGCATTATGAATGAACACGTCGATCTTATGCTCGATCAATTCGTCTGCAACCTCATCCGCACGCGAGACATCCTCAAGATCGAGAGGGATACATCTGACATCGACCCCGTATTTTTTTATCAAGGCGTCCCTGTGTTCCAAGGAGGTCTTTTCGTTTCTATCAAGCAATATAAGAGATGCACCGAGACAAGCGAGATATCCGCACAGCTCCCTGCCAAGCCCCCCCGTGCTTCCCGTAACGGCAATAAGCTTTCCCTTGAGTGATGAAGCGTTTTTAACCATCCAATTCTTTATACTCATAAAAACCACCGATCCATTATTATTGATATAAGTATAGCACACCCGGCTCTTTCTTTCAATAAATAATTGCATTATCAAAAAGATAATGCTATAATTAGACTATAAAGGAACAGGAGACCGATATGAACAGAGCAGATTACGAAGCGTGGGTACGCGAAAGGTATTCCGTCAGCGGTGACAGACCATTTGGTGACGATCAAAGCATACTGATATTCCGACATAACGATAACAAAAAGTGGTTTGCGGCTTTTATGAGGATACCAAAATGCAAGCTCGAAATCAAGGAAGAGGGCAACGTCGACGTCGTTAACCTCAAATGCGCGCAGGATATCATCGATTCAATGTGGCAGGAAAACGGCGTGTACCCGGCGTATCACATGAACAAAAAGCACTGGCTGTCGGTCGCACTCGACGGAAGTGCTGACGATAAGACCGTAAGATTTCTCACGGAGATCAGCTATGATCTCACGAAAAGCAAGCATAAAAAGGCACCGCAATAAATCTATAAGTTTGTCTTTAACTAACAAACGAAAAACTGAACTGTATAAACAAAGAGACGTTACGCTCTAATGTGCCCGAAGGATCTGAGGGAGAGTAGTTTGAAACGTTACTATTTCTTCCCGCTCAGATTCTTCGCTCACTGCGTTTCGCTCAAGAATGACAGCGGGGGTGAAAAGTTATACATAGCGGGGATGGAGCGCAGCTGAGTGCTGTCAGACGCTTTCTTGCAAGGGTCAGAGCATGGAGAACGTCCATTTTGACGTTTGTGTAAACGAACGGATCAGGGCGTCGGGCGCCTGACCGAGCAGGGTAAGTATCGCTATCGTTACGGCAAGCATCAGAACCGCCCCCAAAAGCAGGATCAGCACAAAACCCGTACGGGTGGATGCGACGCTTTGAATGCGCTTCAAGGCGGGAGAGCTCTGCTCGTTTGCCTTCACCCTCAGTACAGCTTCGGGAATACCCGAATGCATCAGTCTGACCGTGCAGAATATATAGTTGGCGGGCAGCAGAGCGAACATACACATAAGCCATTTTGACAGATTTACCGACAGCTGGATAAGGCATACTGCTGACAGTACACACCCTATCAGCGTTGCGCAATAGCAGGGGATAAGTACCGGGAGAGGGAGCTTGCCTCTTCCTATTCTTGCAAGCAGATAACCGATAAGACCGAGGAGCGCTATTGCCAGAAACGCGGGCATGTACTCGATGGCAACGGGTGAGTATTCGCCCCATTCGGTCATAACCTCGGGCAAACCTTGCAACACTCCCCATGATAGTATGTTATGTAAAAACCATAACAGACCGGTAAACGGAATGCCGAGAGAGAATATCAATATCTCAACGATCGCCGTAAGCACCTTTCTCGGCTTTTTCCCTTTAAAGAGCAGTATCGTGTTTGCTGCCGTCAGTATTACGGGCAGGATGAAAAACAGAAACAAAAAAAATATTTCAAACAGGAATAAGCGTATAAGACCAAATGAACGCGTGAACGGATCCATGCTTGCCTCCTTATCCGTGAGCTTGGGAATACCATAATAGCGTGAGATGAAAACGACTCCTTAGGTGCAGTGATAGTAAGCTGTAAAACGATCGTTTTAAATGCGTTAAACCGGCGCTTTGGGGCTTTGTGTATTTTGTGATCACTCGAAATGCTCGCTAAGGACGTCTGCATATTCGTCGGGGATTGAAAAAAATCCGACCTTATACGGCTTTTCTTTTCCTTTTTCGTCAACCCGCTCGGACGGACTCGGAACGTGGGTGGTTATCACCCATTTGCCGTCCAGCTTTCCCATGTATCCCTTGTACTCGGTTGCGATAGGACACTGCTCGTATGCGAAGAAGACGGTTTCGATATCCCCGAGGCTCCACAGAGCGGTAACTTCGTATTCGAAGCTTGTCGTCATTATCGCCTCGATCTCGTTTATTGCTTTCAGAAAATCAGCATCCTCAATACAGCTTTTATTCCAGCAAACCTTGGTTATTTTGCCTGAGTCGGGTATTTGATAGTTTTCGTCTGCGTACAGACGCGCATCTGTCCAAGATCCTTTGGCAACGATGAAACTGTGAGAGGGATCTCCTTTTACCTCGTATATATCGAAGCCGTTTCTTCCGGGCTCCTCTTTTGAGATCCTTCTGCCCGTTTCATAGCATCCTGCACTCAGACTGATGAAGTGCTTGCCATTCCACAGCGTCCCTTCGATTCCGACTTTGGCTGTGCGGTCAAACACGATGATCCCGCCGCAGCATAACGACGTGAATGCCAACGCGAGAAGGATTCCGATCACGGTCAAGGTAATAGCGGTGCGCTTTGATAAGATCTTTTTCATAAGATCACCCCGTTTTCTGCTTTGCTTTTACTCCGCGGCTGCTTTCTTTGCATCAAGGATACGCTTTGCCGAGGCGTCCGCTTTTGCATTCGGAATATTGAGATCGAATATGTTGTCGCCGTAATGATCGGTCGAATATTCACCGGCTATTCCTCCGATCGTATTTTTATCCGACTCGGTCGCTTTTTCGTTGAAGTAGAGCTTCTCAAGCGCGGGCAGAGCGGAAGGCTCGTCGTACATTACGGAATAATCAACGCTTTTGAGCGTTCCGTCAATATATCTGTCTACGTTGTAGGAGTGTATCATCGAGTCGAAGCCGAAGAAGGCGGGGATGGTAACGAACAGCACGGCGAGGGTGATGCATACCCATGTCATTTTGAGCTTCTTTACAAATTGAGCGAGTATGCAGAGAATAAACCCGAGTGCCATAAGTACCATAAAGAACGCGACGTACACGCGCTTCTGAGTCATTCCGTAAGCGTCGATGTAGAGAAGCATTTTTGCCATTGCCGTTGCGATAAGCACGAGCGAGCATAGGGAGAAGAGAACGGCGATGACCCTTGAGATCACCGAGACCTTGCCGTCTTTTCGTCTCGACAGCACGACTGAGAGAAAAATTATCAGAGCGTTGAGCCCCGCAACTCTGCACAGCTCAAAGAAGCCCGAGCGCGCGTAGTCAGAATATATGAAGCCCTCGGGCAGGGTGCTCGAGAATGCCGCCGTGTAGTTTTCTATCTGCGAGACGAAGAACACCGCGTACAAAAATAACAGCGGGATGGAGGCGGTCACGACGGTGAGCGCGGGAAGCAGACGGAGCGTGGACTTTGTCTTGTCGTAGCCATCGCGCAAAACACAAGCCTGCTGCTCGTCGTATTCCTTTCCCGAAAAGCCTGCCGCAGCCGAGAAGAAGTACATTGATATGGGTACTGCGAATATAGCGCACAGCGCAAGTACCCCGCCGTCCTCTATCGAAAGAGGAGAGAAGATGTCGTCGAGAAGGTCTGTAAACTTCGAATCAAAGGAAAGATTTGCAAGAACGAATATGCAGGGAATGACGGCTGCGCCTATTCCTATAAGGATATAGAGAAGCTGCTTTCCCGCCTTTTTGAATCTGCCCGCTCTTACGGGATAAGTTATAGCCGCGAACAGGTTCTTTTGCGATGAGAGAGGAGCCGACAGAACGGCGTCGCAGGAGTCGAAGAGAAGATACTCGGCGCTTGCCCCGCCCGTGCCTCTTTTTCTTACGAAGTACAAAAAGAGCAGTATGCAGATAAAGAAAACGGGATAAGAGGCAAGATTCAAAAAGAAGTTGGAGGAAAAGAGCGGCACGAGTGCAAGCATCAGCGCGTAAATCGGGAATGCGAGCACCGCCGCAGAGCCGCTCTGCGGCTTTTTGAGTATTACGTGAGCCGCGGTGAGCGTAAGCGTAAGCACGCAAACGAGCAGTATTGCAAGATAACCGCCGTCATCCGTCAGAGATCGGCAGAATAAAAACGCGAGAACGTAGAGTATGACCGCTCCGATCGATTCCCACTTTGAATATACCGTCGTTTCCTTGGGCTTGGAGGGGGCAGGGGCGTAGGGGACTCCTATCCACCCGTCGTACGTTCCGCCGTTTTGAGCAGGCGTTGCAGGCCGGTCTTGGATCTGAGCACGGTCCTTTTCGGGGATGCCGTTTTGATTATTCGTCATAGTGATGCTCCTTTCATTCTTCGGGTACGTATTCGATGATATCCTCTACCCTGCAGTCGAGTGCCTTGCATATTGCGGATAGGGTAGAGAAGCGTATAGCCTTTAACTTGTTGTTTTTCAGTATGGAAAGATTGGCAAGAGTAATGCCCACGCGCTCGGCAAGCTCGCCGAGAGACATCTTCCTTTTTGCCATCATTACGTCGAGGTTTATTACGATCATACGCGCCACCTCACACCGTGTAGTCGTTTTCCGCTTTGATCTCTATGGCCTCAGCCATAACGCAGCGTAAAACGAGCAGCAGTATTCCGAGCATAAGTGCAGCGAAGGCAATTACGAAGGAAAGCAGAAAATGTACGGCGAGAAGACAAAACAGCGCACACTCACAAAAACAGAACAGCGAGAGCGAGGAGAGAATGTGCTTGGTCTCGCAAGAGAATACGCGTCCGCCCCAGACGATAAACAAGAGCCTGAGAAGCACCGCAAGCGCCGCCGCGGCAACGCTGAGAGCTATTCTGCCATAGAGAATGGTTGCCGAAAGCCTTTCTGCCGTCAGCTTTCCCACTATCTCCAGATAAGCCTCTGCTACGTCCTTTATATAGACGAACAGGACCGCGACCGAGATCAGCGTCAGTGCGGTAATACAAAAGGATACGACCGTAAGAACTTTTTTTGAATTCATCAGAGAACCTCCGAAATGATCTTTGCAGGGAAAATCTCCCATCTGAGCCTAATATAACACAACTCAATTGCAAAGTAAAACGCACGGGTGCCGAACAGAAAGCATAACAAAGAATCTTGAAATAGCCTCTTACTGCTACCGTAGCAATTCACTTTACAACAGATTTTAAAATTCATTTATCTTTCGGGGAGAAAGTCAATTTGGCTTTCTCCCCTTATTAACAGGAAAGCAGAAAACGGCTGGAATGTCAAGGGCGGCGAAGCCGTTCATTTTAACCCTTGACATTTCAGAAGTTTTCTGCTACTTCATTTTGTGCTATAATTTATACTGCAGCGAAGGATATCGTTTCACCACAAAGCAATATCCCTCTTGTATGCTGCAGGGTATCCACCCAAAGTCTAAAGGAGCTTGATACCATGTCTAATTATATCACATTCGAAGAAAGAATGGAAGTGGAAAATTGTCTTTTCAACGGGAAATCGTTTGGCGAGATCGCCAAGGTTCTTGGAAAAGACCGTTCTACCATTTCCAGAGAAGTCAGAAAACACTCTGTTATTGAACGCTCCGGTTATGGAGCAAACGGTTACAACGCCTGTGTTCATCGGGATGGTTGCACCAAAGTCCACGTGTGCAGTGGGAGCTGTACCCGTCAATCACTGAAATATTGCAAGATGTGCAATAGCTGTAACGACAATTGTCCCGATTTTGAAGAGCAGATCTGCGTTACAAGATTCAAACCGCCATACGTTTGCAATTCCTGCTCCGAGCGCAATAGATGCGCCCTTGAGAAAACAGTGTATTCCGCTGTCAAAGCACACGCAAAGGCACAGGCACATATCTCAGAATCCCGAAAAGGAATTATGATCAACGAACAAGAACTCAACCGTCTGAATGCCTTTGTAACACCGCTGATCCTACAGGGACAGTCCATTCACCAGATCTACGCGAGTTACGCTGATACACTTATGTGCAGTGAAAAGACGCTCTACAATTACATCGATCACGGCTTCTTTGATGCAAGAAACATTGACCTTCCTCGCAAGGTTCGATACCGTCCGCGCAAAAAGGAGCAAGAGTTTAAGGTTGACCGAGGCTGTTACGTCGGCAGAAACTATGTAGACTACCAACAGTTCCTATTAAAGCATCCAAATGCACATACGGTGCAAATGGATTCCGTCATAGGCACAGTGGGCGGCAAGGTGTTGCTTACGATCCACTTTCCCGAAACGAGCTTTATGATGGCATTTTTAAGAGACGCCAACACCTCTCAATCGGTCATTGACGTGTTCGACTATCTGTACCGCAAGCTTGGCAGAGAACTTTTTGAGAAGCTGTTTCCGCTTATTCTCACCGACAGAGGCTCGGAGTTTTCCAATCCGAGAATGATTGAGTTTGAGCCGGGAGGTATCCGCAGAACGAATGTCTTTTACTGCGATCCGTCCTCACCGTACCAAAAAGGCTCTATTGAGGTGAACCATGAGCTTGTGCGCAGGATCCTGCCGAAAGGAACGTCTTTTGACAGACTCACACAAACGGACATTCACCATATGATGAACCACATCAATTCCTACCGCAGAGCCAAGCTCGGCAACAAAACGCCTTACGAGGCTTTTATCTTCTACTACGGCAAGGAAGCCCTCGAAAAGCTTGGATACCCTCAAATTGATCCGAGCTGTGTCGTGATGACACCGAAACTGTTTAAGAGATAACGTATAAATTTAACGGTGGATACCCTCATATTGTGGTGCATTCGGGGTAGCGTTTGGGATTTCAAAAATTTGAAATTTCGCCCTACCTCTTTTTCGGTGCGCCCATTTAATACCTTGACCGCCGTTTTCCCCCTTGCGTTTCGTTTACAAATGTTGCATTTTACTTACAAAACTTGCATTTCGTTTACAAACCGTGCATTTGAACTTACAAACTTGCGTTTCGCTTACAATTGTTGCACCTCGTTTTACAAATGCGATGTTTTGGTTTGCTATTAAGCCTAATATAACACACTCGTTTTTGTTTGTCAATAGAAATTTATTGAAAAACGATAAAAAATCATCGAATTACGAAAAAATGCCTACATCGGGACGGCTTTGGCGTCGTTGAGGCGGGCCGTCTGTTTTTTCTTTTTTTGAAATAACGTCGGGATAAAAGCGCAATATTTGTCTATGTTTTGTCCTTGAATGACTTGTTTTTGGAATATTTTGTGTGATATAATTTACTCGTAAAAAATACGCTGTGAGGTGTACCGTTATGGATATTAAAAAGATTATTAGCGAGATGACCCTTGAAGAAAAGTGCGCGTTCGCTTCGGGCTACGATGCATGGCATACCCCGGGAGCCGAGAGAGTAGGCGTAGAGCCTATCATGATGTGCGACGGACCTTCGGGACTTCGTAAGAGAGCAAAGATCAACGGCAGTAAGGAATACAACACCACGGTAAAGGCGACCTGCTTCCCCTCGGCGGCTACGCAGGCGTGCTCGTGGAACCGTGATCTTATATACAAGGTAGGAAAGACGATCGCTACCGAGTGCAAGAGCGAGCAGGTCGGAGTTCTTCTCGGACCCGGACTCAATATCAAGCGCTCGCCTCTGTGCGGACGTAACTTTGAGTATTATTCGGAGGATCCGTATCTGGCGGGAACGCTCGCGGCAAGCTTCGTGCGCGGTGTACAGAGCGAAGGGATCTCCGCTTGTGCAAAGCACTTTGCCGTAAACAATCAGGAAACTCGCCGTCACTCGTCGAGTGCTAACGTGGACGACCGTACCCTGCGCGAGATATATCTTCGCGCCTTTGAGATCGTGGTAAAGGAATCCCAGCCTCATACCATCATGCATTCCTACAACAGAATAAACGGCAGACAGGCTTCTCAGTCCAAGTGGCTGCTCAACGACATCCTCCGCGACGATTGGGGCTTCGAGGGCTTTGTTATGAGCGACTGGAACGCAATGCGTGACAGAGTGCTCTCTCTTGAGTCGGGTGCCGATCTTGAGATGCCCGGACAGGGCGCGTACGGTCAGAGAGACCGCGAGATATTCGACGCCGTAAAGTCGGGCAAGCTTGACGAGGCGGTGCTTGACAAGACCGTAGAGCGCATCCTTACCGTAATGGATAAGCTCATAGTCGAAAAGGATCCCGTCCCCTCGGATCTTGAAGCAAACCACCTCATCGCATCAAGCCTTTGCGACGAGTGCATGGTGCTTCTCAAGAATGAAGGAAAGATATTGCCCTTTGATAAAAAGCAGCCTCTTGCCGTTATCGGCGAGTTTGCACACAACCCGAGATATCAGGGCGGCGGCTCGAGCCACGTTGAGCCTTACAAGATAGACAACCTTCTTGATTACATACACGAGTACAACGGCGAGGAGAACACCGTATACGCGAAGGGCTATTCTCTGCGTGACGAAAAGCCGAACGACGAGCTTATCGCAGAGGCTGTTGAAGCGGCAAAGAAGTGCGGCAGAGCGCTCATATTCGCAGGAATGCCCGAGTACTTCGAGACCGAGGGACGCGACCGCGTGCATATGAGAATGCCCGAGTCGCATAACGCCCTTATCCGTGCCGTATGCGAGGCTGTACCCAACACCGCAGTAGTTCTTCTGCTCGGCTCTCCCGTAGAGATGCCATGGCTTGACGGAACGAACGCCCTGCTTGCCGCTTATCTCGGCGGACAGGCACTCGGCGGTGCTATCACGAGAGTTGTATTCGGCGACGTCAACCCGTCGGGTAAGCTTGCAGAGACCTTCCCGAAGAGACTTGAGGATACTCCGAGCTTCCTCGACTTCCCGGGTGAATATAACGAGTGTAACTATTCTGAAGGAATATTCGTCGGCTACAGATGGTACGATAAGAGAAAGATACCAGTAAACTTCCCCTTCGGCTACGGACTTTCCTATACGAGCTTTGCATACGAGAATATTGAGCTTGACGGCAATAAGGTCAAGGTCACAGTCAGAAATACGGGTGACAGAGCGGGCAAGGAGGCAGTTCAGATCTACGTCGGATTTATCACTCCCGACGAGATGAAGCGCCCCGTCCGCGAGCTTCGTGCATTCGATAAGATCGAGCTTGCCGCAGGCGAGGCAAAGACTGTCGAGTTTGAGATGGACGACAGGTGGTTTAGCTACTGGTGCGTCGAGAATAACAAGTGGAGCATCACCGCCGGTGACTACGCTATCTACGCAGGACCCAACGCATTCGATACTCCTCTCAAGGCTGTTATTCACAAGGATGCGGTAAACGAGCCTCAGATCTTTATCGATATGACCACCACCTTCGGCGATATCGCGACCCGCCCCTGCTTTGAGCGCGTCAGAGCCTTCTTCTTCGATTCTATGTTCCCGTCCAAGGAATTTGCGGACGAGGTCGCTATAAACGGCCACGGCATGAAGAATAAGCATATCTACGGCTCACGTTACCTCGTTCCGAGAATGTTCGTTGACAGACGTAACTGGCCCGAAACCAAGATCTACGAGATCATGGACGCTGCAAACGCTATCCTCAGAGGAGAAGCCGAAGCGACCAAGACCGAGCTTGACGCAAGCACGAATGAACAAGGCCCGAGCTACACGTTCTAAATAATAAACACAATTACGGGGATGCCGGTTTCAGCATCCCCGTAATTTTTTCATATAGGAAATTGCGCAAATATTGTATGCGCAGAATGCCCCTTCGCTCTGTCATCCTTGAGGAAGCGTAGCGACCGAAGGATCTGAGGGCGAGAAGAAAGCAGCGGTATTATATCTTCCCGCTCAGATCCTTCACTTCACTGCGTTTCGTTCGAGGATGACAGCGGGAAAGTTAGTCTTGCGGAATGCGACGTGATACCGTTTAGTTATCGTCAGACGTTACGTTTATGAGCAGTATCCTTTTCTCAAATCCGCCGCGCTCTCCGGCTTTCTTTGCTCTTATAGCTTCAAGCTGACTGAGAGTATATCCGCGCGCTATAGCGGCGGCGTGAACTACCTCCAGTAAATCGGCAAGCTCTTCAATATTCTGATCTTTGTGATATTCCGCCAGCTCCTCGTCAAGCTTAGCATCGATCATTTTGAGATATTCTTCATCCGAGAGGATATTTATCTCGCATTTATCTCCCTTGGCTTCAATGATTTCGGGAATACGGTCGCGGACAAGCTTGTTATAGGTCTTCGTCATTTCTTGCATCCTTTCATAATGCTATCCAAATATTTAGCCACACCGTCGTTATCGTTTGAGCCGGTAACGTAGTCGGCGGCTGCCTTTACTTCTTCGATCGCGTTTGAAACGGCAACCGCCGTTCCTGCGAGCCTGAGCATACCTAAGTCGTTTATATCGTCACCGAATGCGATCACGTCACTAAGATCCATACCCAAGTATGATACGAGCTTTAACAGAGCGGATCCTTTGTTTGCATCCGAAGGCGCAAATTGTCTCCATTTTTCACCCGAATAATTGATGAGAGCAACGTCAGAGCAAGCCCGTTCGATCTCTTTTGCCTGCTCGTCCTCCTCGATCTCAGCCGAGATCTTGTACGTTGCTTTTTCAAACGAGCCGAAGTCCGAATACGTATACGCCGCACGGCGGGAGGGATCGCTCGGCTCGAAATTGCAGTAATACCCGTCACTGCAGTGGGCGGTCATCAACCCTTTGCCGTTCGTGAAGGCACGGCTCATTTTTATGATCGTGGAAACGTCTTTTTGAGACATGAAGCTTTCGTGGATCCTTTTTCCGTCAACGCTGATAACCGCACCGCCGTTGGCTACGATAATGCTCGCTTTCAATCTCTCGGCAAGCGAAGTCAGCGTGCCTTCGGCGCGCGCGGTAGCAAAAGCCGTTAAATATCCGCACGAACGTGCTCTTTCAAACACACCCGCCGTGTATTCGGATATGCTTTTGTCACTTCTCATAAGCGTGTTATCAACGTCCGTTATGATCAGCTTCATTTTTCTGCTCTCCCCTCTGTTGTGCTTTGCTTTGATTATACACCACAAAGCGGCAATAATCAATACCCTGAGCGGGCATAAGTATTCTACTCTTGGTTGAATGCTGTTGCGAAACCGGTGTTTCTATGTTACAATGTCATTATCAAAAGCTTTTGCTTTGAATATTGAGGAGAAAACTATGAAGGTATTGGTCACGGGCGGAACAACGTTTGTCAGCAGATATACGGCAGAGTACTTTGCACGGCAAGGTCATGAGGTTTTTGTTTTGAACAGGGGAACAAAAAGGCAGTCGGACGGAGTTAGTTTGATCAAAGCGGATCGGCACGAGCTCGGCGATGCTCTCCGCATGCACAGGTTTGATGCGGTAATAGACGTTACCTCATATACGGGAAAGGACGTTTCCGATCTGCTCGACGGGCTTGGAGATTTTGACAAATATGTTCTTATAAGCTCGAGTGCAGTTTACCCCGAGACCCTACGGCAGCCGTTTTGTGAAGATCAGCCTTGCGGCGAAAACATTTACTGGGGCGCATACGGAACAAATAAGATCGAAGCGGAGCAAGTATTGCTTCGCCGCGTACCCGATGCGTATATAATCCGACCGCCGTATCTCTACGGTCCGATGAATAACCTTTACCGAGAAGCGTATATCTTTGACCTCGCCGAAAAGAACGAACCCGTTTATATTCCAGAAAACACGGAAATGCAATTGCATTTCTATCACGTGCGCGACCTTTGTATGTTTATAGAGAAATCGATCGATGAAGCTTCTGCTGAGCGTATCTTTAACGTCGGTAATTGCGATACCGTAAGCATTCGCGAATGGGTAACCGGGTGCTTTAACGTGCTTGGTAAAAAGCCCGAGCTTATTCGAGTAAGCTCGGACATTCCCGCAAGAACGTACTTTCCATTTCGTGATTATGAATATATCCTTGATGTTACACGGCAAAATGCAATATTGAAACCGTCAATAGCTCTTGAGTACGGACTGAGCGAAAGCTATCTCTGGTACAAGGATCATAGCACGGAGGTCTTGAAGAAGGACTATTTTTCGGCGATATCGGAAAAACTCAAATAACTAAAAACGCAAATAAAAACGTCCGATCATCCTCGACTGTAAATACAATATTACGGGAATGCCGAGGTGCGTTCCCGTAATATTTTTTAGAAACAACAAATAAAACAGTGAACCAACCCGGCAAATTCGCAACTAAAAGAGTGAGAACAAAGAAAGGAGGCGCGGTATGAATTCCGCATACAATAAAGAAATCGAATGGGAAAAATATCTCGGTAAGCTTTACGATAGCGCCAAAAGAAAATACCCGGATTGCCCCGAGCTTGATTCTATCGTGGCGGACAGTCTGCTTGTACTGATAGAAAAGCAGCACAAGGGAGAGAAGGTCGAGCATCCGATGGCGTTTCTTGAGGCGGTGCTGAAAAACAAGCATAACGCGTATCTCAGAGAAAAATACAAAAACAACCTGTCCTACTACGACTGTGCCGATATGCCCGCTGATGAAACTGAGGAGGACTGCAGCGAAGAGTACGGGCAGGTACGGCGTGAGATCAGCCGTATGACAAAGATATACAGAGAGGTAGCTGTACGTTATTATATGCAGGGGCAGTCGGTGTCGGAGATAGCAACAGCGCTCGGTATATCCGAAGGTACGGTGAAATCCAGACTGTCTACGGCAAGAGAACAAGTGAAAAGGGGACTTGGAGAAATGGAAAAATATTCGAGCTACAGCTACGAGCCTAAGCACGTATCACTCGGAATATGGGGTAATTCGGGACTGAACGGCGAGCCGTTTTCGCTTGTGTCGGAGATAGATGGAAATATTCTCTCGCTTGCGTACGAAGCGCCCGTTTCGGTGCGGGGGCTCTCTGATACAATGGGAATAGCGTGCGCGTATATTGAGACTATCGTAGACAGATTAGTAGAGGGAGAACTGCTCGGGCGTACTGCACAGGGGCTTGTGTACACCCGTTGCTTTATATCTCACGGGGGTGAATGCTACGGAAACATCAAGGAACAAAAGCGCGTAGCTGACGAATATGCAGAGAAGCTCTGGTCGGCGTGCGTTCCGTATCTCGAGAAGATATCCGAGATACCGAGCTTTGCTTGTATGAACGAAAAGCAGAGAGGGACGTTTTATCTTTATCTGTTTTTACGTGCTATATCAAAAGCGACGGGCAGATGCGACCCCACGCACGCTTTCGGGACCGCCGTTCTTCCCGAACGCAAAAACGGCGGCAAGTGGTATGCCATTCTGACGGTGCGGGACGCACGTGAGAAGGAAAACGAGACCTACAGACGCTCGGGACCCTTGCAGGTATGCTATTCAAAGAACAAGATAGTGTGTGATTGCGAGATGATCGACTTTCAGTCCGTGTTCGGGGAAACGCATTGGGCGTATCCTCAGATGAAGTACAAGCCGTCAAACTCGGACGTCTTGCGTTTTTATGCGTCGCTTCTTGAGTGCGACGTAGAATGCGAATTCGATTATATCTCCGAGATCGTCCCCGAGTTTGAGAAGCTCGGGATAGTTGCAAGGGAAGCGGACGGAAAGCTGCGCCTTGATATTCCGTCGGTAACCTACGAGGAGCTGAAGGGCGTATCGTCCGACGTCGGCAAAATGTACGATACCGTCTACGGAATACTGCGGGAGCCGATCACCCGTCTTTTTGAGGAGCGCTCGGTCAAGGTTCCGAAGCACGTGGACGGAAGGGATTATTTTACAAAACACGGTGCTGTAGGTGCGTTTGCGGTAGCACAACTTATGTCTATAGTTGAGCAGGGGCTTCTTCCGTATCGCGTAGAAATAGGTAAGACGCCGATAATTCTCGTTAAGTATAAGAAGAGGTGACCTATGTACGTCGTTTTATCGTTGTCGTGCGCAGCATGCGTGTGGTGGGTATACCTTTGCGTTCGATTTTTGCTCAAACGCCGTGCCATGAAGAAAAAGCTCGCTTATGTATGCGAAAAAAACGGATACGAGGTTGCGTTTTCACACTGTGATTTTACGATTCAAAAAAACGGCTCGGAGATACGCGGTGTTCTTGTCGGCGCAAGATCAAAGCGTGCAAAGCTCGTCTTTTGCGACGGGGGGACGTATTATTTTGAGCGGAGACTCAGCATCCCGTTGCGTTTTGAGCAGTCGGCAGTTTTCCCGTTTTTCACGAGAAAAAGAAAGCTGCCGTCTGACGAGCGTACGGACGTTATTCTCGTGTGTCCCGCGTGCAGTGATATCCTGTACAGAAAAAGCAAAGGTGAAGAAACGATGCTCGGCAGCTTTGACTGTGTGCAGGGAGTGCGTCTTTTTTCTACCGAGAGCTTATGCTCGAATATTGAGCGCGGGGACAAGATTTTTTAAAAAAACTTATTGATATATCGGTTTTTTTGGCTTTGTTGATTGACAAGGTGCGGTCAGTGTGGTATAATAATCAAAAATATTCGTTCTATGGAGGATTATAGATATGAAGCGTATTACTACTCTTGAGACCAAGAACCTTTGCGCAAGCGCAAAGAACGGCGGCTGCGGTGAGTGCCAGACCTCTTGCCAGTCTGCTTGCAAGACCAGCTGCGGTATCGCTAACCAGCAGTGCGAGAGCACCAAGAAGGAAAGCAAGTAATTATTGTTTTCGCATATATGCCGCCGACATCGGCGGCATTTTTTGCGAGACGGACGTTGGGATAATTTTTGTATGTGCAAAATGCCTCTTTGCCCTGTCATCCTTGAGGGAGGACTTGTCCGACCGAAGGATCTGAGGGCGAGTAGAAGGTATTGATACAATTTCTTCCCGCTTGGATCCTTCGCTCCCGCCGGTCGCTCGAGGATGACGGCGGGGATGGCGGCTCGCAACGTGCATTGACACTTTTGCTATAAACAATCAGGAGAATAAAACATGATACATACATACAAGCTCGGCGGACTTAATATCGTTCTCGATATTTTTTCGGGATCGGTACACGTGGTAGACGAGGTCGCGTTCGATATCATCGAGGCGTACGAGACTAAGTCAAAAGAAGAGATCAAAGCCGAGATACTCAATAAATACGCAGACCGCGAGGACGTGACCGCATCCGATATTGAGGACTGCTTCTCGGATATAGAAGAACTGAAGGAGCAGGGAAAGCTCTTTACCCCCGACACCTTCGCGCCTATGGCTGATACGCTGAAGCAGAAGACCTCGGGTGTCGTCAAGGCGCTTTGCCTTCACGTAGCGCATACCTGCAATCTCAACTGCTCCTACTGCTTTGCTTCTCAGGGCAAGTATTCGGGCGAGAGGGCGGTAATGTCACTTGAGGTCGGTAAGCGCGCGCTTGATTTTCTTATTGAAAATTCGGCGGGACGCAGAAATCTCGAGGTCGACTTCTTCGGCGGTGAACCCTTGATGAACTGGGATATGATAAAGGAGCTGGTCGCCTACGCACGCGTGCGTGAGCGTGAGGCGGGCAAGAACTTCCGCTTTACGCTTACCACTAACGGCGTGCTTGTGGACGACGACGTTATCGAGTTTGCAAACCGTGAGATGAGTAACGTCGTGCTCAGCCTCGACGGCAGACGCGAGGTGCATGACCGTTTCCGTGTTGACTATGCGGGACAGGGAAGCTGGGAGAAGATAGTACCGAAGTTTCAGCGCTTCGTTGAGCTGCGCGGCGGTAAGAACTACTATATGCGCGGTACGTTTACCCACGCTAACCCCGATTTCCTCGAGGATATAAAGACCATGCTCGATCTCGGATTTGAGGAGCTGAGCATGGAGCCTGTTGTTTGCGCTCCCGACGATCCGTCTGCTCTTACAGAGGCAGACAAGGCTATAGTGTTCGAGCAGTACGAGAAGCTCGCGGAGCTCATGCTCGAGCGCAGACGTGAGGGCAAACCCTTTACCTTCTACCACTATATGATAGACCTCAAGGGAGGTCCCTGCATATACAAGCGTGTTTCGGGCTGCGGCTCGGGAACCGAGTATATGGCGGTAACCCCGTGGGGTGATCTCTACCCCTGTCATCAGTTCGTGGGAGACGAAAAGTTCCGCCTCGGCGATATCTGGAAGGGCGTTACCAACAAGCCCGTGCAGGACGACTTTATGGCTTGTAACGTATATACCAGACCCGAATGTGCCGACTGCTGGGCTAAGCTCTACTGCTCGGGCGGTTGTGCGGCAAACGCATATCACGCTACGGGCTCTGTGCGCGGAGTATATAAGTACGGCTGCGAGCTTTTCCGCAAGCGCATGGAATGCGCAATAATGCTCGAGGCGGCAAAGGCACTCGAGAAATAAACTACAATTTGGGGTGACGGATATGAAAACACCCATAGCCGATTTCGTAAAAAAATACGCAGACTCGGGCAGGGTCCGTGCGCATATGCCGGGGCATAAGGGCGCGGGCATTCTCGGATGTGAGAAGTACGATATAACCGAGATCGAAGGTGCGGACGTGCTCTATCACTCGGACGGGATCATTCGCGAGAGCGAGCGTAACGCATCACGCCTTTTCGGCACTGCCCGCACGCTTTATTCCTGCGAGGGCTCATCCCTCTCTATCCGTGCGATGCTGTATCTTGCGCTCGTTTATGCCAAAAAAGAGGGAAGGAAGCCTCTCGTTTATGCGGGCAGAAACGCTCATAAGGCGTTTCTCTGCGCCTGTGCCCTTCTCGATATTGAAATTGAGTGGATATGGGGAGAGGATCTGCTCTCTTGCACGGTTACCCCCGAAAGACTTGCTTCTGCGCTTGACAGGACGCAAAGCCTTCCCGCCGCCGTGTATATTACGAGCCCCGATTATCTCGGAAATACCGCCGATATCGCGGAGCTTTCGCGCATCTGCCGTGAGCGGGGTGTGCTTCTGCTCGCGGATAACGCCCACGGTGCGTATCTTCGTTTTCTTCCGGAATCAAAGCATCCGATCACGCTCGGTGCGGATATCTCGTGCGACTCGGCGCACAAAACGCTCCCCGTGCTTACGGGAGGGGGGTATCTTCATATTTCAAAGGATGCGCCCAAGATATGCCTTGATTCCGCAGAATCGGCAATGATGCTTTTCGCATCAACAAGCCCGTCCTATCTTATACTGCAGTCGCTCGATATGGCAAACGCGTATCTGGCTGACGGATATAGCGAGAGGCTTGCCGCCTTTTGCAATAAAACGGAAGAAGCAAAGACACGCCTCGTCCGTGCGGGCTTTACGCTTGCGGGTGACGAGCCTGCGAAAATAACCGTCTGCGCGAAGAAATACGGCTATCGCGGTGACGAGCTTGCGGATATCCTCCGTTCTCACGGGATAGAATGCGAGTTTGCCGATCCCGACTATACCGTTCTCATGCTTTCCCAAGAGAACTCGGACGGGGATATCGACGCCGTTTTGCGTGCGCTTTTGTCGATCCCGAAAAAAGAAGAGTTGACAGACGTAATGCCCGCACTATCCGTCCCGCGCCGTGCCGTGAGCCCGAGAGAAGCAATGCTCTCGCCCTCCTGTGAGTGTGACGTGCGCCGAGCTGTCGGACGAGTGCTCGCTCAGCCGAGCGTAAGCTGCCCTCCCGCTATTCCCGTTCTCGTGTGCGGTGAGGTGATAGACGAGAGTGCCGTCTCGGCTTTTGAATACTACGGGATAGAGAAATGCCGCGTCGTAGATGCGGACGTTAAATAACCGAATAACAGGGAGCCGCAGCTGCGGCTCCTTTTTTTCTTATAAAGTTGACAAATCAACGAATTATCGCTATAATAATTGTTGACAAATCAACATCTGCGGTTTATAATAGAAGTTGATATTGTCAACAAAATTAAGGAGAGTATAGATGATCAGCAGATTTGAGCGTTTTTCACACGCTATTTCGGAGATAAACAAGTGCTGGCATAAGATCGCATCGGATGAGATGGGAAGGTACGGACTTAAGGGACCGCACGCGATATATCTCACGGCGATGCTCAGATACCCTGACGGAATTACCGCGGCGGAGCTGTGCGAGGTATGCGCGAGAGACAAGTCGGACGTTTCAAGAGCGGTATCCGACATGGAGGAGAAGGGAATAGTAGTCCGTCTGTCGGAGGGAAAGAACACCTACAGAGCGAGACTCACTCTGACCGAGGAGGGCAAGAATGCCGCCGAGCATATCGAGCGGCGTGCCATGCTTGCCGTTGAATCGGGAGGCAGGGGGCTTGGAGATGAGAAGCGCGAGCTTCTCTATCAGGCGCTTGAGCTTATAGTAGAGAACCTTCGATCGGTATGCGAGCAGGGGCTCGGAGAAGAATAAATAATTTTTATAACTATATAAGGAGAAAAGAAATGAACAACACAGATCCTAAGTACGAGGCGTTGCTTACCCCTTGGAAAATAGGAAACGTCGAGATCAAGAACAGAATAGTCATGTGCCCGATGGGAGGTACGTCGCTGTTCGGTTGGTTTGAGCTTGGAGGCTGTCACTTTGATCGCGAAGCAGCCGCACTTTTCCTTGAGAGAGCGAAGAACAACGTCGGACTTATCATCCCGGGTATAGCGCCTCTGCGCGATACCTTCTGGGGAAAGTGGCTCTGGCAGAATCCCAAGATGTTTGACGAGCTCAAGGTCTTCATGGACGAGATACATAAGACGGGCGCTAAGCTGTTCGTTCAGCTGACGGCAGGCATGGGACGCTCTTGGGCTATAACCGAGCTCGTTGCGCCTCTTCATAAGAATAAATTCACACGTGCGCTCGTAAAGCCGATAATCGACACCTCGCACGAGCTTGCATCTCCTTCGCCTCAGCCCTCGCGCTGGGCGCACGATATCATCTGCCCCGAAATGACGGTAGAGCAGATACACGAGATCATCGAGGCGTTTGCAAAAACGGCAAAGCTTTGCCGTGATGCGGGCGTTGACGGAGTGGAGGTCCACGCGGTACACGAGTGGTATCTGCTCGATCAGTTCTCGATAGAATTCTTCAACAAGAGGACCGACGATTACGGCGGCTCCTTTGAGAACCGCTACCGCTTTGCCGCGGAGGTAGTCGAGGCTATAAAGAAAGCGTGTGGAGAGGACTATCCCGTATCGCTCCGTTATTCGGTAGAATCAAAGATGAAGGGCTTTTGCGAGGGCGCGATGCCGGGCGAAGAATATACCGAGGTCGGACGTTGCATGGAGGAATCCGAGCGTGCGGCAAAGTACCTTCAGGATGCGGGCTATGATATGCTCAACGCCGACAACGGTACCTACGATTCCTGGTACTGGGCGCATCCGCCGATGTATATGCCCGAGAACTGCAACCTTTCCGACGTAGCGCATATCAAGAAATTCGTCGATATCCCCGTCGTTTGTGCGGGAAGAATGGATCCCGAGACGGGCGCGCGTGCGGTAGCCGAAGGACAGATAGACGCCGTCGGCGTTGCACGTCAGTTCTTGGCAGACGGAGAATGGGTGACCAAGCTTATCGAGGACAGGCTCGAGGATATCAGACCCTGTATCTGCTGTCACGCGGGATGCTTTAACTTCTCCTCCTCCAAGGGACACGCAAACACCCAGGATCTCACCGACACGATGGGTCTTGCCCGCTGTGCACTCAATCCCGAAACGATGCAGTCGAAGAAATACAGCGTAAAGCCCGCAAAGAAGCAGAAAAATATTGCGGTCATAGGCGGCGGTATCGGCGGTATGGAGGCGGCTATACTTCTTTCAAAGAGAGGACACAAGGTCACCCTGTACGAAAAGACCGACCGTCTCGGCGGCGTGTTCATAGCGGCGGCATCCCCCTCCTTCAAGGAAAAGGACAGAGAGCTTATCGCGTGGTATATCCGCGAGATAGCCAAATACCCTATAGAAGTTAAAATGAACACCGAGATCACCGACGTCTCCTCTCTCGGAGCGGATGAAATAATCATCGCTACGGGTGCGGTGGCAAAGCGCGTTCCCGTCAAGGGAGCGGACGGCGCGATCGAGGCGGTAGATTTCCTTCTCGGTAATAAGAGCGTAGGCGAGAGAGTGACCGTTATCGGAGGAGGCCTTACGGGATGTGAGATAGCGTACGAGCTGTATCTGCAGGGCAAAAAGCCGACGATCGTCGAGATGCAGGACGACCTTATCACGACCAAGGGTGTGTGCCTTGCAAACACGAGCTATCTTCGCGACTTTTTCAAGACGAACAAGGTTCCCGTACACCTTGAGACGGCTCTGTGTGAGGTGAACGGCGGCAACGTTACCGTCCGCGATAAGGAGGGCAAGACCTTCGAGATAGAGGGAGACAGCGTAGTTATGTCGGTAGGCTATAACCCCGCACCTCTCGTCAAAAAGGGAAAGAATATTCACGTTATCGGCGACGCTCAGAGCGTAGGCAATCTCCGTACCGTCATCTGGGGCGTATGGGACGTTTGCATGAAGCTCTGATAAAAGGAGAAGAAATATGATACTTACAAAAGAACAACAGGCGATCCTCGACGGCGAGCGCGGCGAGACACTTGCCAAGGTAATGAAAACGCTCGTGATGTACGGTGATGCGTTCGAGGCTGAAAAGCTCGTGCCGATCTCGTCAAAATATAACCACCTCGTCACCAGCTTCGGTCTGAAGGTCATGTCTCCCGTGTACGATCTGATGCAGCAGCTGCTCGATGCGGGCGTTTGCTCCGAGCAGAAGTTTTCGGTAGACCCAAGACCCCTCGACAAGAACGTTCCCGCAAATTTCCTGCAGAACCTTGTGTTCAACAAGTTCATGTACACGAAGCAGGATTTCTACGAAAAGCAGCTTGACAAGCTCGGACTTATGGACAAGGACGCGTTTACCTGCACCTGCTATATGGACGAGGTAGGAAATAAGCCCGAGATGGGCGAGGTTCTTTCCTGGGCGGAATCGAGTGCCGTCGTGTATGCAAACTCTGTGCTCGGCGCACGCTGCAACCGCAATTCGGGAATTATCGATATAATGGGCTCGATCGTCGGGTACGTGCCGTACTTCGGACTTCTGACCGACGAGGGAAGACGTGCGACGTGGGTAATAAAGGTCGAAACGACGAAGAAGCCCGAGGCACAGCTTCTCGGCTCGGCTATCGGAATGAAGGTAATGGAGGACGTCCCCTACGTTATCGGACTTGACAAGTGGATAGGAGAGGAGCTTGACGGCTCTGCCTGCGCTTATCTTAAGGACTTCGGCGCGGCTACGGCATCCAACGGTGCAGTAGGTCTTTACCATATAGACAACCTCACCCCCGAGGCAAAGGCGCAGGGAAGAGCGCTTATCGCAGAGGGCGCGCGCGAGTATATCATCGACGATGCCGAGCTCGAGCGCGTTCAGGCAAGCTACCCCGTAATGTGGAAGAACGAGAACGCAGCGCCCAAGCTCTGCTTTGTCGGATGCCCCCATCTCTCGCTCTCTCAGCTTAATGACTGGACGGAGAATATCGAAGCCGCCCTTGAGAAAAACGGCAGAAGCAAGGTATCTGTACCTACCGTGTTTACGGCAGCACCGAAGGTGCTCGAGGCGTTCAACAAGACCGAATACGCACAGCGGCTTGCAAAGACGGGCGTTATCACCTCGTATATATGCCCGCTTATGTATATGAACAACCCCCTCTGCAAAAAGATGCCCGTCATCACCTCGTCAAACAAGCTCCGCACATACACCAGCGCCCGCTATTATACGGATGCACAGATACTCGATACGATCACCAAGGGAGGTAAATGAATATGAAAAGATTTCAAGGCAGAGTAGTTACTCCCGGCACGGTAAGCGCAGAAGCACTCGTTTCGAGAGAGGGCTTCAACACACTCGCATCCTTCCAGATGGCATTGCAGTTCGGAGATAAAGAGGTCAAGTGCGGTGACCAGAACAATTCCGATATCCACGGAAAGCCCATGATAGGAAAGGCGCTTTGCCTTCCTCAGACGATAGGCTCGACCACGGGAGGTCTCGTTCTTTACTGCGCCTGCGCTATGGAGAAGAACCCCGCGTGTATGCTCTTCTCGGGGCATATCGACTCGCTTGCGGCGGCAGGTGCTATCCTTGCCGACGTGTGGGTGGACGGCGTTTCAATGCCCGTCGTCGATTCGCTCGGAGAGGAATTTCTTGGCTACGTAAAGGACGGCATGAAGATAACCGTGCTTGACGGCGGCGTGGTCGAGGTGGAATAACGATCTTAAAAAAATCGGGTGCGCTTCTTTTGAGGCGCCCCCTTTTGCTGCATAGAAAAATGCGTAAATAACGCTTTTTCTAATAGCTCCACCGCCCCTGCTGTCATCCTCGAGGGAGCGAAGCGCGGCTGGGGTTCCCCAAATGATGCTTGCATCGTTGGGGGTTCGCAGCGAAGGATCTGAGCGGGCGCACACAGCACCGTACTATGCTCTTAGCATAGTCTTCGTATGCATTCGATTATCTCCGATCAAAGAAAAAAGTACGATCATCATCGAACAAATGTGAATTATCTCTTGACTATGGAAGAATTTGCCGTTATAATTAACCTGTATACGTATATTTATCTACTATATAATATAACATCAGTTTCAAAAAAGGAGAAGAACATGAAGAAGAATCACCGCCTTATATCGGCACTTCTCGCAGCGGCATTTATCACATCGAATGCCCTCAGCCTCCCCGTGTCTGCTTATGCCCGTGTCTCGTTGGATACGCACGAGCAGAACAGCATTATCAACAGCAGTGATGCCGGGAATTCTTCTGCACCCGCAGACATGAATACTGCCCCCGAGCTTGAATACGGCAGCTCGGAACTCCCGAGCTATAATGCCGAAAGCACGGGTACGTACGAGCAGCTTTCGTACTCTGTTACGGACGGCGAGGTTACCATAACCGGTTGCGATACCGATGCCGCTGAGGTGGTGATCCCTGCAACGATAGAGGACTGTCCGGTGACATCAATAGCAACACGTGCTTTTTGGAGTAATAGCACTCTTATAAGCGTTAGTATTCCCGAAGGAGTAAAGAGTATAGGGTATCAGGCGTTTACATTTTGTAAGAATCTTGAAAGCGTATCTATTCCGTCAAGCGTGGATCAGATCGGCGAAGATGCTTTTGTAGATTGCGAAAGCCTCACGAATGTTAATATACCGATTGGGATAACCGAGATCGGCCGTTGGTTTTCCGGCTGCGAAAGCCTCGAAAGCATTAATATCCCTAACAGTGTGACAAGCATCGGCGAGAGTGCATTCCATTCATGCACAAGCCTCACGACCGTCAACATCCCCGATAGTGTGATAAGCATCGACAGTTTTGCATTCTATAACTGCACAAATCTCACGAGCATCGATATACCCGATAGTGTGATAAGCATCGGCGATTGGGCATTCGAGGATTGCGCAAGCCTCACGAGTATCAGTATCCCTGACAGTGTGACAAACATCGGCTATTATACATTCTCAAGCTGTACAAGCCTCACGAGTATAGAAGTAGATGCAAACAATCCGGTATATCACAGCAAAAATAATTGTCTTATAAAAACTGCTGATAAAACTCTTGTTTCAGGTTGCAAGAACAGCGTTATCCCCACGGACGGAAGCGTGACAAAAATCGGCATAGGTGCTTTCTCGGGTTGCACAAACCTCACGAGCATTGAGATACCGAACAGTGTGACAAGCATCGGCGGTTCTGCATTTTTTAACTGCATAAGCCTCATGAGCATCGATATTCCCGACAGTGTGACAAGTATCGGTAGTTATGCATTCTATAACTGTACATTTAAGAGCATTGACATTCCCGGCAGCGTGACAAGTATTGAAATGCGTGCGTTCGAAAACTGTAGAAGCCTCACGAGCATCGAGGTAGATGCAAATAATCCAGTATATCACAGCAAAAACAGCTGTCTAATAAAAACTGCCGATAAAACTATTGTTTGGGGTTGCAAGAACAGTGTTATTCCAACAGATGGAAGCGTGACAAGCATTGGCAATTGTGCGTTTTCTTACTGTATAAGCCTCACGAGCATAGATATCCCCGACAGTGTGACAAGCATTGGTGAGAATGCATTCTATGGCTGCACAAGCCTCACGAGCATTGATATCCCCGATAGTGTGACAAGCATCGGTGAGGGCGTATTCTCTTACTGCACAAGCCTCACAAGCATTACCTTCCTCGGGGATGCGCCTGTTATTGGAGATAATGCTTTTTATGGTGTCACTGCAACTGCATATTATGATCCCGAGCTTGCAAGCTGGACATCTGACGTTATGCAGAGCTACGGCGGCAACATCACTTGGGTTGCAATAGGATCCTGCGAGCACACCTGGCCCGAAACACTTTCGCACGATGATGCACAGCACTACTACGAATGTTCTGTTTGCGGTGACAAGAAGGACGCAGCTGATCACGCATTTGATAATGCATGCGACGCCGAGTGCGACGCATGCGGATATACGAGAGTGACAGAGCATACCTGGTCCGAGACACTTTCGCACGATGATGCACAGCACTACTATGATTGTACCGTTTGCGGAGAGAAGAAGGACGCGGCTGATCACGCATTTGATAATGCTTCCGACGTTGAATGTAATACCTGTGGATACATAAGAGCTTGGTCTTTTGATGAGACTACCGGAGCACTTACTATTTTCAACGATGACGCAATGCTTGGATACAATAGGTTTGCCCCTACTCCTTGGCATTCTATCGCCGACAAGATAACAGTTGTTGAAATAAAAGATGGTGTAACGATAATCTGTGAGTCTGCATTTGAAGATTGCTCGAATCTTATAAGTATTAGTATTCCCGAGAGTGTGACAACGATTGATAGTAGAGCTTTCCACTCCTGCAGCAAACTTGCTAATATTCACATTCCTGAGGGTGTTGACGCCATTGGCGCTTACGTATTCAGCGATTGCAGCAGCCTCGTGAGCATTAGTCTTCCGAGTAGCGTGAAACTCATCGGTCGTTCTGCATTCTCTTCCTGTGGTAGCCTCATGAGTATTAACGTGGATCCTAAAAACACTACATATCACAGCGACGGTAATTGTATTATTCATACATATAGTAAATGTCTCGTAGTAGGATGTAAAAACAGTGTGATTCCTGTTGATGGAAGTGTGACAAGGATTGCTTTTGAAGCGTTCTCTGAATGCGATGGCCTTACGAGTATCAGCATACCCGAATGTGTGGTAAGTATCGAATATTATGCATTCTCTTACTGCACAAACCTCACAAGCATCGATATCCCCGATAGTGTGACAAGCATCGGTGAGGGCGTATTCTCTTACTGCACAAGCCTCACAAGCATTACCTTCCTCG
>JAZMZS010000050.1:0-4900 GCA_045586105.1 Eubacteriales bacterium
AATATCCGTCAATATTGAATTACTATACTATATGCGGTTTGTATCAACAAGCTTTAAAAAAGAAAGGATAAGGTGATCAAATGTTATTTTGGGGAAGAAAAAAAGAAACTCCGCAAGAAAAGCAAGAGAGACTTGATAGGATTCATGCGGAAATGCAAAGAGTTTGTAATCAAGGCAAAGAGAAATATGACAAATTGTGTGCACAAGTAAACAGGGTGCTCGAAACGGCAAATAAACCGAACGAGTGCAATGTTGTACATTTTGTGTCTGAACCTTTTTTGTTTCCAAAGTTAAAAAGCTACCAGTGTTTTAACGTCGACTGGGAAATATGGAGATACAATGACATAATATACATCTATCGTTCCGAGGTAGAGGATTATCCGCAAGAGTATTACGGTGGGGATGCTCCAGCTATTGCCCAAATATCAGTAACGGATATCCAACACTTTAGAATTGAAGGAAATACTTATGCAGAATCAAAGATATCCGGCGGAACTATCAAACAAGACAGACGCACCGGCAGAATAAAACAGACACCGTTAAAAACACATACCATTGAACATGACACCCGTGTTATCAAGTTGAGTATAGTGGTTAACGGCATAGTGAAAACGTTGGATTTTGATTATTCATCTCTTGATGTTTTATGCTTGTTGATACCTGAAAAAGAACGCAAATAACGCACTAACTGCACGGAGCCTTGATCTATACGGGCTCCGTGTTTTTATTTATGCGGGGCGGGTTTGCATTTTTTGTAAAAATAAAGTATAATCAGAAAAACACCACATACAGTTACACATTTTTGCTTTTTTCGGTACTGTTATAAATGAAGGGAAGCTTGAGCGAGGGGAGGGATAGACCGATGGCGCAAAAGGGAAGAAAAGCGGTTTTGATGTCGGATGACGAGATCGTTGCGCTGTATTTTGCGCGGGACGAGAGCGCGGTAGAAGCGACCGATGCAAAATACGGAAGATATCTTTTGTCGGTTGCAAGGAATATCCTCTCCGACTCTGCGGAATGTGCCGAGTGCGTCGACGATACTTATCTCGGCGCGTGGAACGCCATCCCGCCCGCAAGACCGTTGTGCTTCAAAGCGTTTTTGGTGACGATACTTCGCAGAAGTGCGGTAAAGCGCCTCTGTTCTTCAAAGCGCAAAAGCGCAGTTCCGACCGAGCTTTTGCTGTCCTTCGAGGAGCTTGAAATAGCCGACGCTGGCGGTGACGCCGACGGTTCTTTTAATACGCTGAGACTCGGCGAGATCATCGGAGATTTCGTGCGGTCGCTGCCCGAACGCAGACGGTATATCTTTATGAGCAGGTATTATGAGGCTGATAGGATAGACGTGATAGCTCGTGAGCTTTCTCTGAGCCGTTCTATGGTAAACAAAGAGCTTTCCGCTATCAGACTTGCATTGAAGAAAAAGCTTGAAAGTGAGGGGTATACGATATGAACGTCCACGAATGGAACGAAGCGCTCGGTCATCTTGACACCGAGCTTGTAGAAGAATATTACAAAACCAAAGAACGCATAGAGAAAAAACAAAAAGCACGCGCGGCTTTCGCTCGCTTTGGAACTTTAGCGGCGTGTCTTGCTTTGGCTTGTGCGGCAGTGCTTGTGCTTCCTCGCTTCAAACAGGCAGAAAGTACGGACACCGACACGTCTCTCGAGACGGAGCGTGTGCTTCCGCCGATACCCGTGTATCAGAACGCGATTTATTCGGCGGAGGATGCGGCGCGCGCGTTTTCGGGGCGTTACTACGCTTCCTCCTCAACGCAGTTTTATTCTCCCGTGCCGGTTTCGGACGGTAAGTATCTGGATGTCGGCAGAATACCCGACGCCGAGCATCTCGAAATATACACGCTAAAGGAGGCGACGGTCGAGATCGACGAGCTTGAATTTACCGATTTTCTCAGCGGTATGATCGCACGGTATGCGGAAATTGCCGATTGCGAGATACCCGCCGTAGAATTTGTTGAGCGCAATTACAACGGTCCTTCTCTTGAGACGGTGCTGAGATTTGGGGACGAACGTCTGATGGTCAATCAGTGGACGAACTGCTACAAGGCTGAAATAGACGCATTTCCGGTTAAAACGTCTCGGACTCTTTTGAACCAAAGTATTCCGATACTCGAAAAAGAAATGAGCGACGGCGAGGTTACGGATGCTCTTGCAGCGATGCGGGATGCGGCGTTTGAGCTGTTCGGAGTATCCTTTACCGAGGTTCGTGTAACGCGCAGCTTCAACTACCGCGACACTAACGTAGGATATACCGTCATATACTGCAATAAGCAGGATACGGACAATATCCGTATCCACATTAACTCGGATCAGACCAAAAACGTCTCCGTCGTTTATACCGCATACAGAGGAGAGGACGTGTATACTGCCGTCGGAGAGTCGAAAATGATATCTCTCGAGGATGCCGAGGCTCTTTTATATAACGGGTACGTTTTCGGAGGGCATATCTGTGGTGCCTGCGCTCTGAAGCAGGAGGAAGTGAGCTTTTACGGTTACGATTACGCGGGATTTGAATACTTGTATTCGTACGGAGCGCCCACGGAAGAGAAAATCGGATTTCCGTTTTATGCTTTTTACAAAAAGATAAGGGTGGAGGAATGCGGTATCGAGGTCTACGCAAAGACCTACGTACCGGCAATCGAGCTTAGCGGATACGAGGAGTATTTCGAAAAGCAAGAAGCGGCGCATAGCGTCACGGACGGCGAATAACCAAAGGCAGACGGCGGTGAGCCGCCTGCTTTTTTTGCATAGGAAATTGCGGTTTTTGCCATGCGTCATCCTGAGCGAGCTTGCGAGTCGAACCCGCAGGGTGCCTGAAGGGCAGGATCTTGGATCTTGAACGAGCACCACCGAAGGCAGAGTGCATTTTTGCGCACTTTTATATGCGCTAATCAAAACCTTACTGTTGAATAACGCCGCGCTTTGTGTTATTATGTAACTGTTATTACGCGATCAAGTAAAACATAAGGAGCGTATAGACTATGAAAGCGAAGGAGATACTCCGCGTACGCGTGCTTTTGCCAAGCGCATGTATAGCGTTGCTTCCTATAGGAGCGGCTGCACTTTTCGTGCGTGATCTCGGATGGATAATAGGAAGATTCGTAGAGTCGCAAGAAGGCGCAAAATACGATTTTGCGCGTATATTTGAGCAGACGAGGGAAGCGGAGCTTAGCTTCTTCTGGCTATTGCCATTGCTTTTTGGCGTTCTGTTCGCTTTGGCGGAAACGTTTGCCTTTTCAAGAATAAAGAGGCGCGGCGTCAGGATAACGCTTGAAGCGGTGCTGATCCTGCTTTTGCTTCTTGCCGCTTTTTTGTGCTCCGTGCTTTTGTGTGAGGTCAACGGCATCCGCCTGTGCGACCTTATCGGCAAGCTTTTGCCGATCATAGACGAGCTGTAAGGGGGGAAAGGGTATGAAACGTAAGCTTTTGACTCTCGTTTGCTTTGTGATGTGCGCTCTGACGCTCACCTCCTGCTCGCCTTATTCAAGCTCTTATTCCTACGCAGGAGCTGAGTGGTGCATGGGCTTCGGTTCTCGTGAGATCCCCTTGCCCGAAACCGAAGAGCCGCTCTATATTGCGGGCTTCAAGAACGGTAAGGAGATCGAAGGGGTGCTCGATCTTGCGCGTGCTAACGCTCTGTGGGCTGACGCGGGTGGTAGCGGCATTATTCTTATCGGTATTGATTGCATCGGTGTCGGCAGCGGAACCGTAGGTAAGATAAGAGACGCTCTTTCGGACTTCTGCCGCGAGGTCGGGTGCGCTTCGGTCAACGTATACGCGACGCACACCCACGCGGGAATAGACACGATGGGACTTTGGGGGCCGGTTGCGGTAAACGGTAAAAATCCCGATTACACGTCGAATCTCATTGAAGCCGCCGTTGCTGCGGCAAAAGAGGCTTACGCCGACAGAACGTCGGGCAGACTTTATTACGGAAGTGCCGTCACGGAGGATATCCTCTATGATTCGAGAAGACCGATAGAATTTGACAGCGAGCTGCATCAGCTCCGCTTCGAGCCTGAGGATATGGAGAAAAACGGCATCCGCCTGCTCGGTTATTCCGCTCACGCCGAGTCTCTTGGGGGAGATAATAACAAGCTCAGCCGTGATTTTCCGGGTATGCTTTCCGACCTTATAAAGGAAAAAACGGGGGATGACTCTATGTATCTCCCGGGAGCGATCGGCGGGCTTATAATGACGCGCGAGCTTGCAGAGCCCTTTGACGCGGAAGAGAATATGCGTCTTACCGCCCGTGCGCTCGCGGATGCGGTGCTGTCGATCGACGGCGAGACCGAGCTTTCGGCACAGCTGTCTTATTCGGGCGTCAAGATCGAGCTTCCGCTTGACAATACCTACTTCTTTTTCGGAAAGTTCTTGGGCATCCTCGATAACCCGGTCAAGCGCGGTGAAAGCGAGACGGGGTATCTTATCGAAAGCGAGGTAGGAGTGCTGAAGCTCGGCTCGGTGACCTTCGCGCTCATTCCCGGGGAGATATTCCCCGAGCTTGTCAGCGGACGCGGGCTTAAGAACGGAGACCCCGAGCCTCTTTGCGATATTGCAAAAAGACACGGCACGGAAAAGCTGCTCGTGCTCGGACTTTGCAACGACGAGCTCGGATATATCCTGCCGCAGAGCAACTTTAAGCTCAACGAAAAATTGCCGTATATCGAAACCGTAAAGGATCCCTTCGGCGAGGATCACTACGAGGAGACGAATTCCCTCGGAATACGCACCGCCGAGATAATAGCGGATGCATTCGAACGTGCGCTTGAAGCGTTGAAATAAAATTAACGAAATCGAGTCTGTTTTTACAGTTTCGGGAAGATATGTCGACTGTATTATTGAAGGGAGTTTCCCGACGAGTGTAAAAAAGGAGGCTTAG
>JAZMZS010000051.1:0-4265 GCA_045586105.1 Eubacteriales bacterium
AAACAAATAATCGACCTCGCATGCCGTCATTGCAAGAATGCCCTTGTAAACGACCTCAGGTCTGTCAAGAAAATTAGCCTTCATCTTCTCAGCCCGTTCATGCGAATCGACCACAAGATCGAGATTCATTACCGCGGCCTTATCCTGAACTATAGAGCAATGAAAATCAAATCTGCCGTCCTCTCTCTTATCGACCGTACATTTTATCTCAGCCTTGCTCTTTTGGAAGGATAAGATCCTAAGCGCACTTTTTAAACTCTTCTCTCTGATCGGAGCGAGCAAGCTGCTTTGCAGCTCCGCCGCAACCTCACTTCCCATCTTAGTAATGTTATACAGTGCAACACCGTTAGTGATCTCTTCCTTTATATGTCCGCCGTCAAGCAATTCCGCAAAGCATTCTGCAAAATCAAAATATCCGACATATTCATCCTGAACAACTATATCGTTGATCGTATCGAAATCGAGCGGATAATGGATATTATCAAGCAAATACAACACGAATATTTTTATATCATTCTTATCGGTAAGAAGTGTATCCATATCTTCAAACCTCCTTTAATTAATATTATAGAAGACCGCACAGACAGATCGCAACATAAGAGGGACTGTGGTATTAACAGTCCCTCTTGATCGGATATTTAATATATTATTCTTCCTCAGTTACGTAATACGGACTCTCGAGATAGTTCTTAAGATTTACCTTTCTGAGATCGAACAAACCGGTGTGATCATGCTTCAAGCCCGAGATCTCCTTCTGAACCATCATAAAGTTCTGGTTGAATACGATCGGGATGATGGGAGCCTGCTCAAGCAGGTACTTTTCAGCATTATGGAGAAGCGTGCTTCTTGCATCGGCGTTCTTTACATTAAATGCATCCTTGATCATGCCGTTGTAGGTTTCATCATTAAATCCGCAAGCATGACCTACAAGTGTCCAATCGTTTTCCTGGTCGCATGCGCTACCGGAAAACTCAAGCGAGAACTGAGAGAGTGCTGCGAAGGGATCAACGGAGATCATATTGAAGTCGACAAGTATCGCTTCATATTCACCCTTATTATATCTTGTGGTGAGATTATCATCATAGAAGGTATTGGGGTTACCCGTAGTCTTATCTATCTCAGAATACTCCGTAGCAAGTACGGGCTCAAGCTCGACAGTAACGCCGGCTTCTTCCCAGTTGGCCTTGATAATCTCAGCTACCTTGATATCCTCCTCGGTCTGTCTGTGGGTGAGTGTGATCTTAAGACCTGATGCGCCTGCCTCGCCGAGAAGAGAGGTTGCCTTGGATATATCCTTGGAGGCAGAGATAAGCGAGCCGCCGACATCTCTGAAGGATTTGTTTGCAGATCCGTCAAAGCAAGTGTAATTGATAAGTCCGCTTGCAGCCTTTGCATAAACAATGGCGTTGGCGATCTCGGTTCTGTCTATAGCAGCAGAGAGAGCCTGTCTGATGCGTGCATCCGCATAATCGGTCTTGTTGTTGTTGATAACGACCGAAAGAGTGGAGGAGCTATCCACCAGAGTTCCCTGCTTAGCATACTGAGATCTGTTATCAAGAGGAAGATCTGAAAGCATCATTATCTGCTTGTTGATAAAGCTATCAAGCTGAGCGCTGAGGCTCTCGGGTGCCTTGTTCTTTCCTCCGAGGCTCGCATCCTCATCCTTGATAAATGTCACGAAAATTCTATAGGGCACAACGTACTTAAGACGGTCATCATCGTCATCGAGGAAGTAGTAGGAGTTTCTCTCGAGACGCATAGTTCCCTTTTCGTAGTTAAGTCCCTTGACAGCAAACGGACCATTCGCAACCATAGAGGTGGATTTCTTGGACCAGCTGAGAGGGCTCTTATTGATAACATCCTCACGGAGCGGAACAAGTGCTATACTCGCGCATCTGCGCAAGAACTGAGAAACCTCTATATCCTGCTCAAAGATGACCTCGATCGTATAGGTATCGACCGCTGCAAGTCCGACGTCATCAATAGAAATATCGCCGCGTTTAGCAGCCATTGCGTTCTTGACATCGTAAAGAAGAGATGCAGCGCTGCTGGAAAAATCAGGAGAAAGAAGCCTCTTCCATGAGTAAACAAAATCGTCAGCGGATACTCGGCGGGAGTCGGTCCACGTGGTATCCTTGATAGTCATGGTCAAGGTGTACTCGCCCTTGAGCTCGTCCTTCTTATATGTATACTTGTCAAGAAGAGCGTTCTCAACCTTTCCCTTTGAGTTGATGTTAGTAAGTCCCTCAAAAATAAGAGACATTATCTGAATCGCATCATCATCGGTATGATCGATCTGAGGATCGAGAATGAACGGCTCACCGCCCACATAAGCGTCGAACATGGGACCCATGTCGGTATCGGCTCTTTTTCCGCAAGCAGTAAAACATGCGCATACCATAATAACGCATATGAGCGCCGCAAGGATTCTTTTCATGTGTAAATAAACCTCCTGGAGATATGTTTGAAATATGACGGTTGCATAGCATATAATAAATTAAAGATTATATATAGACATAGCAAGGCATATTATTCATGTATTGTATTATATCACTCTTTTTTAGATTTATCAATCGTCAATTTACACATAAAGTCAATGTTTGGTGCTTTGCACAATTAAATTCAAGAAAATTGTGCATTATGACATATTTTTAACGTCCGTTTTTAATTTCATGTTTTCAAAGATCACTATCCAAAGGCGCCTTGATCAAATATTGAACATTTTTAACCGAACCCGGCATAATTGTATACCGACGCAAATAAATATGTACAAAGAATTTTCAAATAAAGATCACAGGAGAACAAAATGCAAGAAAGATCATTACTTCCGGTTCCCTTCCGGGAAGCCATCAGGGATGATGTGTCAGCAACAGGGGCAGAAAACGATAAAGAAGCAGCTCGATCGGATCGCATGTCAAGCGTTACGATAAAAAATAAGAATAATGCAATATATTATACTGTATCAACCTTGCTATGCTTACTCGCAGTATTCGTTACAGCATTGACCATATTCTCAGGCAACAATCTCGTTTCAGATCCGGAAAAAATAATAGGATATATTGCAGATGATTTTCTCGGGATCGATATAAATAACAGCAGTATATTCGATTTGTGGAAGCCCGGAGGTCTCGGGAATGATAACAAAGACAGCAATACCATTGACAATTCACAAGGTGCCGTGACCGAAAACGAGACCGAAGAAACGAGCAAAGAAGAATTATCAGCAGCTCCACAAGAAACGTCTGAGCAGGAAAACGATCTTTATCTTCCGCCAGTTGAAGATATCCCTCAAGGTGAATATCCGATAGCGGAAACAGACCTTTCGAGTGATTCAACCGAAATATCAAACATGACCGACCGTGAGATAAACATAGAGGAAATCATCGCCTCCGAAAATTCGAGCGCACCTTATGTTCTCAAAATCAACCACGATATGACACTCGATCCGCTCGTGCTTATTATTCACACACACGGAACCGAAGCCTACTCCGCCGAAGGAAGCGTTTCGTATTCCGATACCGTAAACATTCCGCGCAGCACAGATACAGAGAAAAACGTTATTGCAGTAGGCAAAGTAATCGCTGAAAAGCTAAACGAAAACGGCATACCGGCAATCCACTGCGAGGTGATGCACGACAAAGAATCTTATCAAAAATCATATGAACGAGCATCAGAAACAATAAAGAAATATCTAAAAAGATATCCTTCAATAAAATACGTTTTTGATGTACACAGAGATTCGATAATCAATGAGCAAAAAACAAAGTTCCGACCTGTCAGCTCAATAAACGGAGAAAATGTTGCGCAGATAATGTTCGTTATCGGAAGTGACCAAAACACCCCCGAACACACGAACTGGAAAAAGAACCTGACACTTGCCGTAAAAACAAATGAATCAATAAACTTAAATTATGAAGATCTTACACGAAGTATCTCTTTGAGAAGCAGCTCATACAATCAGGAATATACCCCGGGCTCTCTGCTTATAGAAATAGGATCATGCGGAAATACACTTGAAGAAGCAAAGCGGGCTGCATGTATCTTTGCGTATGAGATAGGCAAAATCATTAAAGCAGGCTGGTAGCAGTCAATGAGTTATCATCCATGTTTGGAAAAACCATCCAAAATTCAATCATTGTTTAACAAATTCTTTTATTGGAATTATTTTTTAAAAAACTATTTACATCTTTCGAAAGTGATGCTATAATCAAAAAAAGCGACATTTTCATATTCCAAATCAGGACGAATAATATAAAAAGAAAAAG
>JAZMZS010000052.1:0-5663 GCA_045586105.1 Eubacteriales bacterium
CATGTCAGCGGGGATACCCGTACCGCCGTGGAGAACGAGAGGCATCTTGCCGGTCTTTTCCTGAACTGCAGCGAGAGTGTCAAAGCTGAGACCTGCCCAGTTTTCGGGGTACTTGCCGTGGATGTTACCGATTCCTGCAGCGAGCATGGTAACGCCGAGATCTGCGATCATCTTGCACTCGTCGGGATCAGCGCACTCGCCTGCACCGACAACGCCGTCCTCTTCACCGCCGATAGCACCGACCTCAGCCTCAAGAGAGATGCCCTTTTCGTTTGTGAGAGCAACGAGCTCCTTGGTCTTGGCGATGTTTTCCTCGATCGGATAGTGAGAACCGTCGAACATAACCGAAGAGAAGCCTGCCTCAATGCACTTAAGAGCGCCCTCGTAGGAGCCGTGGTCGAGGTGGAGAGCTACGGGAACGGTGATACCGAGCTCCTCGATCATTCCGTTTACCATACCAACGACGGTCTTGTATCCGCACATATATTTTCCTGCGCCCTCGGATACGCCGAGAATTACGGGAGAGTTGAGCTTCTGTGCGGTGAGAAGGATGCACTTGGTCCATTCAAGGTTGTTGATGTTGAACTGACCTACAGCGTAGTGTCCCTCTTTTGCTTTGGTAAGCATTTCCTTTGCCGATACTAACATTTTGTGTTCCTCCGAATTATATAGATAATTTTATTAATTACAAAATATATCGATCTATTATACCCTATTGCGCCGCAAATTGCAAGAGCTATGCGAAATTTTGTTTGCCCGTATATCTGTCCGCCATGCAGCAAAACAGAGCCGACCCCGAACGAGGCAGTAAATAGCGACTATGCGCGTAGCATAGCCTTCCCCGGTGGGGGAAGGGGGACCACGTAGTGGTGGATGAGGTCGCTCCGTAGGGGTTTAGTGTCGCCTCCACCCCCGCTGTCATCCTCGAGGGAGGGCTTGCCCGACCGAAGGATCTGAGCGGGAGATCATAATATGGACACCGAGCGTAGCGTTGCCTTCCCCGGTGGGAGAAGGGGGTCCACGTAGTGGTGGATGAGGTCGCTCCGTAGGGATTTAGTGTTGACCTCAAAAGTGTGATATCTACCACTTTACGTCTTTTTCTTCTATCTCAAGATTCTTTAATATATCAAGGCAAACGCCTCTGAAATTCTGTTTGATCTGTTTGTTTGTATATCTGAGCACTCTCATTCCGTAATCTCCGAGAGTCTTGACTCTTATAGTGTCGGCTTCTCTGTTTTTCGGCTCGCCATGCTGATGCCCGTCAAGCTCTATCACGATCTTATGAGATGCTATGTAGAAATCAACTATAAAGTTTCCTATAGTTTTTTGCTTGTGAACAGATACGGGAAGCTTTTTGAGAAAGTCATACCAAAGATGCTTTTCTTCCTTGGTCATGTTCTTTCGGAGAGTTTGTGCATTGTCTGTTAATTTTTCTTTGTAATGATACATATTGATAAAACAATTTGTGTGAAGTGAATATTACTGCTACTATCGGGGTTGACGCTGTATCGTTACGGGGCGACCTCATCCCCCTGCTTCGCAGGTACCTGTCTCGCTGCGGCTCGGTCACGCTCGGGCTCTGACAGCCGTTTAGGCTGTCATTCACTCCCCTCGCGCGCTGCGCTTCCCACCGGGGAAGGCAACGCTACGCTCGTCCGTCGATAGTTTGTGCTTCGACCGGGGAAGGCTTACGCTACGCTCATTCGTCGATAGTTTGTGCTTCGACCGGGGGAAGGCTGCCGCCTCATCAAATCATCAATAGCACACACGCTCGACCGAGGTGCAACTGCCGTCCGGATCAATATCGAATATCGCGCCGCGTACGAATATCTCTCCCCCTGCGGTACGGAAGCCGTTCGTCTTTCCCGTGAGGAAAAGCGAGGTCACGTCCTCGGGGCGGACGCCGATAATACCGTCCTCGGGGCCCGACATTCCGATATCGGTGATAAATCCGCACCTGCCGATGATGCGCTCGTCTGCGGTCTGCACGTGTGTGTGAGTTCCCCAGAGTGCCGACACGCGGTCACGGAAAACGTGCGCCAGCGCCGCCTTCTCGCTCGTTGCCTCGGCGTGAAAGTCAACTACGCATATATCGTATCTGCCTTCTTCAAAGGAGAGTATCCTCTCTAATTTTTCAAACGGGCTCTGCGCGCATAGCTTCTCAAGTCCGATAGAGCCTATGAGGTTTATGACGAGCACCCTGTACCCGCACGCCTCGACCGCAGTGTAGCCCGAGCCGTGCGCCTGAGGTGCGAAGTTCGCAGGGCGTATCACCCGCTCGTCACAGTCGAGCATCTCCTTCATCGACTGATAGCGCATCGAATGGTTGCCTCCCGTCACGACGTCAGCTCCCGCACCCAAGATGGCGCGCGTGCTGTCAGCCTCGGTGCCCGAAGCACCGTCGGCGTTCTCGCCGTTTACGATGCAGAGATCTATATTATGCTTTCTTTTGAATTCCCCGAGCGTTTCGGCAAGCTTTTTCTGCGCCTCCTGCCCGAAGATATCACCTATTGCAAGTATTCTCATTATGGCTTACTTCTAACCTTACTTTTTACTTCTTACCTGTTACTTCTTACTTCAAAAGAACCGCCGACGGTCTTCTGTCGGCGGTTCTTTTGTTATTAACGTAATCTTGCCCCCGCCGCCTCGCATTATTTAAATAGCCGGACAAAATGAGTATTGGCGGAGGATGGTGCAGGCTGCGCCTGCTTATTTTGCAAAATCGACGGCTCTCGATTCTCTGATCATATGTACCTTGATCTGTCCGGGGTAATCGAGCTCGGCTTCGATCTTCTTTGCGATGTCGCGTGCGAGAAGCTTCATCTTGTCATCGTCCACGACCTCGGGCTTGACCATAACTCTGATCTCGCGTCCTGCCTGGATAGCGAAGGTCTTCTCTACGCCCTCGAACTCGTTTGCTACCTCCTCGAGCTTCTGCAGTCTCTTGATGTAGTTCTCGAGATCCTCACGGCGCGCACCCGGCCTTGCTGCGGAGATCGCATCTGCCGCCTGAACTATCAGAGCGATGATGCTCTTTGCCTCCACGTCGCCGTGGTGTGCCTCGATCGCATGGATGACCTCCTTGCTCTCCTTGTACTTACGTGCTATGTCAACACCGATCTGTACATGCGAGCCCTCTACCTCTGCGGTCATGCTCTTACCGATATCGTGGAGCAGTCCGGCGCGCTTTGCAAGCGTGCTGTCTACACCGAGCTCGTCGGCAAGAATGCCCGAGAGCAGAGATACCTCGATAGAATGACGGAGAACGTTCTGTCCGTAGCTGGTGCGGTACTTCATTCTTCCGAGCAGCTTTACAAGCTCCCCGTTAAGTCCGTGTACGCCCGTCTCGAACGTAGCCTTCTCACCCGCCTGCTTGATAGCGTTGTCTACCTCGCGGCGTGCCTTTTCTACCATTTCCTCGATACGTGCGGGATGGATACGTCCGTCAGCAATAAGCTTTTCGATGGCGATCCTTGCTACCTCACGTCTCACAGGGTCAAAGCCGGAGATAGTAATTACCTCGGGCGTGTCGTCGATGATAAGATCGACGCCTGTCGATGTCTCGATCGCGCGGATGTTTCTACCCTCGCGTCCGATGATACGTCCCTTCATCTCCTCGTTCGGCAGGCTGACTACCGAAATTGCGATTTCGCTTATGTGATCAGCGGCACAGCGCTGAATTGCGAGTGAGAGAAGATTTCTTGCGCGCTCATCTGCTTCCTCCTTGAAGCGTGCTTCGTGTTCAGAAAGCTTGAGCGCCATTTCGTGTGTGATCTCGCCCTCCATCTTGGAGAGGAGCTCGTCCTTTGCCTGATCTGCCGTATAGCCCGAGATCTTTTCGAGCATTGCGATGTGGGAGGAAAGGGTATCCTTGATCTTCTGCTCGAGCTCCTCGGTATCCTTTATCTTTTTAGCGAGATTCTCGTCCTTGCGCTCGATAGCCTCGAGCTTCGAATCGAGAGTTTCTTCCTTCTGGATAACCCTGCGCTCGAGACGCGAGACCTCCTTGCGGCGTTCCTTGAGCTCCGCTTCCGCATCGTTTCTTTCCTTGAGTATCTGCTCCTTTGCTTCGAGCAGAGCCTCCTTCTTCTTCTGTTCAGCTCCCTTGAGAGCATCCTCGAGAATACGCTTTGCTCTGTCCTCAGCGCTTCCGATCTCACGTTCGGCAACGTTCTTGCGGTAGATGATACCGATGATAATGCCGATGACGATTCCGACCGCCAGAGCTATCCCACCGATAATATAAGGCATATAAATGGCACCTCCTTTTCTTTGTTTTCCTTTTATCAGAAAAATAATTGAATTATTACTCGGGCACCGCCCGGGCTGCGGTAATATCACAGAGCAAAATACGGCAAACCATACTTTGTCCCCATTTTATTACACTCTATTATTATATAGCAAATATTGTCTGTTGTCAAGTGGGGATTTGCCCCTCTGCTATAAGAAAACCGTTTCGCTCCGAAAAAAGCATTGCGTTTTTTTGAGTGTGATGATATACTGTGCTTAAAGCAACCTTGAATGCCGGGAGGAATCCTTATGAAAACCACCGTAAAGATCTTGAATGCCGTCGGCGCCGTGATCGCGAGCCTGCTGATGCCTGTCCTTTTGTGTGTGCTGGTAGTATGTCCGCTCGCGGGCACTGTTGTCTCACTGACAGAACCCGAGACTGTCGCCGATCTGATATCCGAGGTCGATGTAAGCAGCATAGCCTCTGCCAATTCGGCTGTAGACAGCGCAATAGAAAAGCTCGGAGTGCCCCCGTCCGCGATCGATGACCTGCTTGAGCTCGATATAGTCGAGGATTTTGCACGCATGTATATGGAGGATGCGGAGGCACAGCTCCTCGAGGGGCAGGACGGGAGCGCCATCACAGAGAAAAAGCTGCTCGGACTGCTCGATGGCAACATGGACGAGCTTGTTGGATTTATCAGAGAATACGCCCCCGACCAAGTGGGAGAAATGACGGATGACGAGATCCGCACACTTATACGTACCACAGCGGAAAAGGAGGCTGCGGGCGTGATAGAAGCGCTCCCGCCCGTCTCGGATATCGTGGAAGAGATCTCGTATTCGGGAATACCCGTCAGCATCATCCAGCAGACCTACGATTTTATCAAGAGCTCCCTTATGCCGATCATGTATGCGCTGATAGTCCTGCTCTCGCTTCTGATCTTTGCCTGCCGTGCATACCACCTCGAGGGAACCATATGGCTCGGCATAGACTATCTGCTCTCGGCGGCTGCGCTGCTTATCATATCGGCAGCGGGCAGGGGAATTCTTGCGGCGTTGGAATTCACAGGCTTGAGCGGGGTGCTTTTAAGCGTTCTCGGAGGAGCGCTGACCCCCTATACGGTAAGCTATCTTATTATCGGCGCCCTGCTTGTCGGAGCATTCGTTGTCATCCGCATCCTTATCTCAAAAAAGAGAAGGAAGAATCCTGCCGTACATAACGGGCAGACAGCAGAAGCATATGCACGCCCCGCCGCAGCAAACGCCAACCCGTATTCTGCCGTGACGCCGCAGTATTCTTCCGTCAATGCCAACCCCTATTCGGCACAAAGCGTCCCGCAGTACCGTCCGGCACAGTATCAGCCTCCGCAGTATGCACCTGCACCCGCAGAGCAGCCTGCACCCGCACTCGAAGCTGCCCGAAACATACC
>JAZMZS010000053.1:0-10027 GCA_045586105.1 Eubacteriales bacterium
ATCTTAGTCTTGCATCAATTTCTGCGTCGCGAGTGAGGGCTTGTGTGGCTGGGGTTCCCCAAGTGATGCTTGCATCGTTTGGTGGTTCGCAGCGGCTGGGGTTCCCCAAATGATGCTTGCATCGTTTGGGGGTTCGCAGCGAAGGATCTGAGTCGGAGATAAAAGAAACGTTACTATGTCTTCACGCTCAGATTCTTCGCTGCGGCTGCGCCTCCGTTCAAGAATGACAGCGGGGTTGTGACATTGGATGAAACGATCATGAGCGCAGCCGGCGCACTTCCTTGTCATATAACGGAGACGTTTCTTGAAATTGGAGCAAAATGCACCTTGACAAAAAATCCTATGCATTATATAATATATCTGTATATTTTTTTTATAATGACGTAGTGTTTTCATTGGCATTGTGTACATATAAAAGAATGGCTTTTTGGAGTATTTTTACAAAATAAAAGAATTGATACAGGTGAAGAAATTGGAACTGAGAAGAGTAAAAAGAGGCAGATCGGCACCGTCGCAGCTTTATAAGAAAAAGAGCAGAGCGCGTACATATATTCTGAGGGGACTTCTCGTGCTCGGCACGCTGCTGGTGCTGGTTATCGGCACGGTTTTTGCCGCGGTTGCCGTAATAGCGCACGGACCGAGTGAGACTGTCAGAAATACGCTTGTCCTTTCGGCTAAGCAGGCAAGCGCGACCAAATGGGTCCCGGGGCTGTTTTTGTCGGATGAGGTGATCGAAGAGATCCTCGCCAACAGCTCGAAGGTCAACCAGGAGGTCATCAGCTTTGATGATTACAAAAATTCCTATACCGACACAGACCCCGATACGGGAAGCTCTCAGGGCGGCAGCCAGGGAGACGGGAAGAAGGACGAATGGGCGGATGCGAGAAACGGCATGAAGCTCATTACGCACGTCGACCAGAACTTTAAGGCGTATATTCTTCTTGTCAAGGACCCCTCGAGGCTCTATGTCGGAACCTCAAGCTATTTTACGGATACATCCGTGCACGGCAAGAACATTTTTGATCTTGCGGCAAAGGAGGGCTGTATTGCCGCTATCAACGGCGGTGAGTTTGCCGATCCGGGCGGAGTAGGCACGGGAAATACACCTATCGGTGTCACTTACTCGAAGGGATATCTTCTCTGGAACCAGTATACCAACAAGACCTTTATAGGTATAGATAAGGATAACAAGCTTATAGTAAAGGAGCAGATCACCGCAGATGAGGCAAACACGCTCGGTATCAGAGACGGTGTGTGCTTCCAGACCACGGCAACCGAGAACGTGCTTATCACCAATGACGGAAATGAGATCACTGTCCACCGCCTCGACGGAGACAATGCACGCTCACAGAGAACTGCGATCGGACAGAGGGCGGACGGATCGATCATTCTGATCGTTACGGACGGAAGAACTACCTCCAACCCGGGTGCCACATACAACGACGTTACCGAGCTTATGGTCAAGTACGGTGCGGTAACTGCGGGAATGCTCGACGGCGGCTCATCCGCTATGATGTATTATGACAAGTTCTATGAGGTCTATCCCGAGCAGTACAAGCTTGACGATCTTGACGATAATCAGAAGAAGGGACTTGTAAACAGATATAAGGCGTTCACGCCCCCGAGAAAGATCCCTACCTTCTTCTGTATAGCACCCGAGAGGTAATGATATGAACAACAACCGTCTTGATATTACACAGGAGATAGAAGCGCAGACCCCCTCTCCCACCCCCGGTGTCAGAGTGAGACAGGCGAGAGATAAAAAGCGCGGCGCTCCCGTGTTCTACATAATATATGCCGCATTTGTGGTACTGTTTATCGCCGCTGTCTGCGTCGGACTTGTCTTTTTGCATTCGATGCTTGCGGAATATGAGTCTGTCCAGCCGAAGTACAAGGCTGAGGAGATATTTGAGGAATATTTCCGCGATCCTGATATAGCAGAGCTTGTGGAAATGTCGAGCACCAAGTATGCCGCATTCGAGGCTGAGGATAAGATAATCGAATACCTCGCCGCTCAGATCGAGGGCAAGGAGATCACGTATTCCGAGTCGAGCGTCAAGGACGAGGGAGGCAACCGAGCATACAACGTGCTTTGCGGAGGCTCGCGCTTCGCAATATTCAGCATCGGCGAGAGCGACAGGACGAGTGAGCACGGCTTTACCGAGTTTGATCTGAAGGAGGTCAAGCTGACCTTCTCTCTCCCCGACAATTCATACAGCTTCCTTATTCCCGAGGGATACTCTCTTTATGCCAACGGCGTTGAGGTAGGAGAAAAGTATATCGCCGCCGATCCCGTTCCCTCGGATGCCTATACCCTTACGGGAGGAAAGCTCGGAATAAGATTTATCCCATATACGGTAGACGGCTTCCTGTCTGCTCCTACCTTTGAGGTAAAGGACAAAAACGGAGCTGTGTGCGCGTATGATTATGATGAGCAGAGCTCTCTATACAAGATCGAGGCAGAGCATATCACCGTCAAGGTCCCCGAAGGATATACACCCTATCTCGGAGATACCGCGGTAAGTGCCGATTTTCTTGTTGCTGACAGCACGGAGGCATCGGTACTCAACGCCTTTATCGGCGAGGGAGTGCCCGCACTCAACTACGTTACCTACAGGGTCAGCGGCTTCCTTGAAGCACCCGAGGTCTCGGTCCGTGACAAGAACGGCGCGGAGTGCAGAGTTCTTTTCGGAGAGGGAAGCTTTGATTTTGAGTCGCTTCCTTCCTATGACAGCAAGCTCAAGGAGGAAAACGAGGCGTGGATACTCGATGCCTTCAGAAAGCTGATGCGCTATATACAGTATCTCCCCGGAACCTCCAAGGCGGATATCAGAGGATACTTTGATACCACGAGCGAGGTGTGGCAGGGATATAATTCGATCCCGCCCTCCTTTAACTATGAGGCTACCTCGCACACCTTCCAGGATGAGAGCGTGACCGACTTTATAGTATATGACGAGGAGCATTTTTCCTGCCGTGTCAAGCTTCGCTTCGTGGGCAGAAGGGGCTCAAACACCTACGAGGAGGTCAACGACCAGATAGTCTTCTTCAAAAAGGTGGATGGAAAATACCTTATCTATAATATGTCCAAGACTGAGGCGCTGTCGGGTCTTGGCGTTGACAGATGATCAACATTGAAACGAGGTCAAATGTATGTGGGACGCTTTGAACGCCTTTGAGATAGGCATACTCGATTTTATACAAAACACCTTCAAGTGCGGCTTTCTCGACGTTTTTATGAAGTATGTCACCATGTTCGGTGAGGACGGAATATTCTTCATCGCTATGGCTGTGATAATGCTCTTCTTCAAGAAAACGAGAAAAACGGGACTTATGATCGGCGCGGCGCTTCTTATGGGCTTTATCGTAGGAAACCTTACCCTCAAGCCCCTGTTTGCACGTGTCCGCCCCTATAACTTCAACGAGCTTTTCGACAAGAGCACGCTGCTCGTCGACTCTCTCAGCGACAAATCATTCCCCTCGGGACATACCCTCTGTATGTTCGAGGGCTGCGTGGTGCTGTTTATGACTCAGAAAAAGTATATAGGTATTCCCGCACTCGTGCTCTGCACGCTCGTCGCACTTTCGCGTCTGTATCTGTACGTCCATTATCCTACCGACGTCATAGCCGGTGCTGCACTCGGCACCCTCTTCGCTATACTTGCAGTTAAGCTGATCAACCGTGCGTTTGCCGCATACGAGGCTAAGCGCGAAAAGCAGGTAGCGTGAAAAAGAAACGAAGGATAAAGGCGGGGAAGACCCTTTTGCAAAAGGGCCTTCCCCGTACCCCTTTCCCAAAAGCTTTTAGGAAATGGATGGAAATAAACCGTTATATGTGCTCCAACCGCTTGGGTCGGAGCTTTTTTCTTTGCGGCTTTCGTAATGCGAGGATGACGCACCCTGCTGACCGTTACTTACGAAGCGTCCCTCCGTACCGTCATCCTCGAGGGAGCAAGGTGCCCTTCCTGCCTTACTCCGAATATTCGGAGGGAGAGACACCAAAATACTTTTTGAAGGTCCTCGAGAAGTAGCTTACGCTTGAAAAGCCGAGATAGTCCGCCGCCTGGTTTACATTCATGTAGGTGGCTCTGAGAAGATAAGCGGCGTGCTTCATTCTAAGCTCCAGAATATAGTCGTTGATAGTTGTGTTCATATGCTTTTTGAAGAGGCGCATACAGTACTGCTTCGACATTTTTGTATGCTCTGCGATATCCTCGAGACGTATGTCCGAGGTGTAATTTTCCTTTATGTAATAGAGGATCTTAGAGAGCGACTGCGGATAGCCTGAGGTGTCGGATACCTTCATCGACAATATTTCGGAGAGATGGACGAGTATCTCCGAGAAATAGAGCGATTGCAGCATCTGGCTCGTTGCGGTGCGGCTTCGATCGATGTTTACGCATTTACCGATCAGCAGCTCGATATCCTTTGTTCGCTCCGCCAGGCTCATTTTATAATCGAGCAGCAGCGGTGCTGTTCTCTTTTCAAAATAACCGTAGAAGGAAGCGGGCGCCGCGGCGGCTGATACGCTGCTTGGAAGCTCGCTTCCGTCACACTCGTCAAGCTCCCCGTCAAACTGAAAGAAGGTGTACTCGCAGAAGGTGTCTGTATGGGGCTTATAGTACGTACCCTTCGGCACGATGACGGCATCACCCGGGCATAAGGTGTAGTCTGTTTCATTTATTCTAAAAACACACTCGCCCCGTCTTATGACCGTGAGCTGGTTTGCACCGATGCTTCTGCCGTTGTGGCTCCAGCCCTGCCCCTCGCGTGCCCGCCCCGTCATGCTGACAAAGGGAAGTGCTTTTATATCAAATGTGAACATAAACCGACCTCCAAGCGATGCTTTTTTACCATTATACACAATTAAAGCGCAAATTCCAAGTCCTCTCCCGAAAAAAAACGGCAGCGCAAACGGAATTTCACATTTTTCTTCTGAATTTGAAAAAAATACGATCGTAGTTTCATATTTTAAAACAAAAACCTACAAATGTGTATTGAACAACCGAGGCTGTAGTTATATAATAATAGTGTAATATATTTTATTGCCGGAAAAAGGAGAGCGTTATGTATCTTAAGAGTAATTATCTGACCTTTGAAGTAAACGAAGAAGCAAACAGAGCGGCATTCGTGCTCGATGGCAAGGAAAGCACAAAATCTGCCGAGGCGGATTTCTGGCGGCTTATTCTTGATGACGGACTGCGCACCGAGATACCTGTGATCTCCGCTCAGCAAAAGGGACGTGTCACCGAGCGTGACGGAGCGCTTGTTATCGAATATGACAAGCTCGTATCCGAGTACGGAGACGAGTATGACGTGTATTTTAAGATCACGGTCGAGTGCGCCGACGGACTTTTGAGATTTACTCCTTACATAGAGAACAGGCAGGAAGCGAGAGTAAACGAATGCTTCTGTCCTCTTGCCGACTTCACCGAGCTTTTCGGAGAGAAGAGCAAGGACGTGATCTATATGCCAAATGGCCTCGGCACGAGAGTGACCGACCCTTGGACGCATATGGAATCGATGACGAGAAATTACTATGCTCACGATGACAGAGAGGCGTTCTGGCATCTTCCTTACCCGAGAGCAACGATGGGCTGGTTCGGTATCGAATCGGACGGCAAGTTCCTTTACGTCGGCAGACACGACGATCGGTTCCGCTTCTGCTTTATGACAGTAAAGCACCGCATACATTCGACCCCCTCTAACCTGATGCTCGGCATCGACCATCTTCCCATGGCAAAAAAGGGAGAGTGCCTTGAGCTGCCTTCTTCTACTATCGGCGTGATCGACGGCGGCTGGAGAGCGGCGGCGGACTACTACCGTGCATGGGCTGATGCGACCTTCTTCCGCGTTGTTGAAAAGGAAAAGTGGGTAAGGGAAATGACCGGATGGCAGCGCATCATCATGCGCTCGCAGTACGGTGAGGATTATTACAAGGCATCCGACCTTCCGAGAGTTTACCTTGAGGGTGCTAAGCGCGGAATACATACGATATTCCTCTTTGCCTGGTGGAAGGAAGGAATGGACCGCAACTACCCGATCTACACCGAGCCCTACGAGGGCGCGTGGGCTGAGCTTAAGGAAAACATCGCCAAGGTCCGCGAGATGGGAGGCAGAGTTATCCTCGAATGCAACTGCCACTTCCTCGACCCGCATACCGATTACTACAAGGAGTTCGGTGAGGAGCTTGTTATCCTCGATATTAACGGAAACGAATACCGCCCCTCCTTTGTATATCCCGGCAGAGGAGAGCTGAGAGCCGCCTACGGCTCGCATCAGTTCCCGATCGTATGCGCGGGCACTCAGAGATGGAGAGATCAGTTCGCATCTCAGTTCAAGCTGATGAACGACGAGATGCAGCCCGACTGCCTTTTTGCAGACTGCTACGGCGGTTGCCCTCATCAGCCTTGCTTTAATACGAGGCACGACCACGGTAACCGCGTGGATCAGGAGTGGATATACCACCGCATGATCTTTGAGGATGCAGAGAAGTACTGCGCGGAGCAGGGAAAGGTATTTGCTGCTGAGGTCGTGACCGATATAGCGGCATCCTATACGCAGTTTATTCACGGACTTGTAAACGTCGACTTCCAGATCAAGAGCTCCCAGTTCCCCGCGCTTTTCAGATACACCTTCCCCGAGGTAATAACCACCGAGCGCGGCATCCGCTGTCCCGAGGGAGATTACTTCAAGCAGCTCAAGTACTCGCTGTGCTACGGCGTGCGTCTTGATGCCGAGCTCTATGTCTGCCGTGCGGATCTCGGCAGAGACGAAAAATACGCAGAGGCTATTGCCTTTTATACCGAGCATCTTGATAAGTACGGTGAATTTTACTACTACGGATCCTTTACCGTTCTTGATACGGGCGAGCTTCCTTATTACATCAAGCGTACCGAGTATTACGATGCGGACGGATCACGTGTGATGAGAGTTCTCTACAATGCTTCGAGAGACACGCAGAGTGCATGCGGCGTAACGCTCGCGCCCGACGAGATGAGATATGATATATTTGGTACAGACGAGTACGTAAAGATGCTCGCGAAATAAAAGGAGGAACAAATGAGTAGGAGAACAAAGCTTACAGCGCTGCTTTTGTGCCTTTGCATGCTGCTGCCATTTGCGGTATCCTGCGGAGAAGAGGCAGGAACCGAGGCAGCGGGCGGCACAACGGCGGATGAGGGCGTGCAGACAAATGATGCCGGAGAGATCATCCCTCCCGAACCCGCGGAAAAGTATGACGGCTACACCTTTACGGTGCTGATGACAGACAGAAATCCCGACCCCGTTATCGTACGTGACTTTGAGATGAGCGAGGAGGAGGCAACCGTAAATGTCCTCAACGAGGCGCTCTACAAGAGAAACAAGCAGATGCAGGACGAGTTTGACATAGTGCTCAACCCCATAGTCGAGTATGCATCCACGAACACAGGCTCGCAGAAGGTTCGCCAGGCGAACGCCTCGAGCACCCACACCTACGATCTTTGTATTCTCGGAACCGCTTCGGCAAGCGCGCTTGCAAGCTCGGGCGACCTGCTCGATCTCAATGCCTTCGGAGAGATAGACCTGACTAAATCCTGGTGGGATCAGAACGTAAACCGCGACCTTGCGGTAAACGGTAAGGTCTTTTATACCACGGGAGATATTTCCCTTGTAGCCACACAGGCGATGTACGGACTTATGTTCAACAAGGAGCTGTTCGATCAGAACAAGCTCGAGTACCCCTACGAGATGGTAAAGGAGGGCAAGTGGACCTTCGATGAGATGAAGAAGCTCGCACTTACAGTCTCGGATGACCTTGATGCAAACGACAAGATGAATGCATATGACCTCTACGGCTTTGGCTGGATCAACTCCACCTGCATGGCGTTCCTCAACGCATCGGGCGAGAGGATCGCAGAGGTAAATGCAAAGGGTGAGATCGAGCTTACCATCACAAGCGAACGCGCGGCAAGCGCTGTTATCAGCTATATAGAGTTTGTAAACGATAAGTCGCACAGCTTCAACGGTCAGATAGGAACCAAGGGTCTGACCGACAAGACGGCTATCGGAATGTTTGCCGACGGTCAGCTGCTCTTCCGCGCGGGTGAGCATCTCTGCTTCCCGCATCTGAGAGACACCGAGCTCAACTACGGTATCCTTCCTCTGCCGAAGCTTGACGAGGCACAGGACAGCTATTATACCCCCGTAGGCTCGTGGGACGGAGCATTCGTGTGCTTGCCGAGATACACCGAGGAGGAGGAGCGTACCTCGACCATAATCGAGCGTACCGCGTATATCTCGGGACAGATAGTGACCCCCGCATATTACCAGAGAACTCTCGAGGGTAAGTATATCCGCGACGAGGACAGCTATGATATGATCACCATTGAGATCAAGAACAGAATGTACGATATCGGCTATTTCTATGATTTCGGCGGGCTTCAGACCTCTATCACCAACCTATCTACGAATGGCAGAACGCAGTTTGCGTCTATGCTCAGAGGTGTCCAGTCTGCTGCGGAGAGCGCGATAAAGGAGACCAACGAGAATTTTGCCGCTCATATCAACTGATATACGGTGAACGGAGCAACATATGAACAGATTTAAAAAGCTGCTCAGCCTTATTCTGTGTGCCGTATTCGTTTTTTCGGCGGCGGCTTGTAAGAACACCGCCGAGACCACGGCGGCAGCAGATGACGGCGAGTTTGATATCAACAAGGTCGACTTCAACGACTACGAATATATTTCGATCGAGGAATATAAGGACAGGACCCTCGCAGGACATATCGCGCAGTACGTGGGATTCCTTTCGGGCTACGAATTCGCGCGCGACAGCGCAGGTAACATCCGTATCGGAATGCCTGATTCCTGGTTCGAGATATGCAACGGCCCCTACGCCGAGCCCAATCCCCGAAATAAGCACGCCGATAAGCTGCTCAAAAACGAGGAAACGGGACTCTGGGAGGTCTGGAACGACGACGATTTCAGCATCGATATCCTCAATCAGTATATAATTGCCGATATGTACGAGGACTACGGCACCTTTAACTCAAAATCGATAAAGGACGGCTGGCTCGAGTACAACGTCTACGACATGGGAGGCGGACACCGCTCTCATGGAGCGTACGGACTTTTCAAGAACAAGGATTATCTTCCGCCGTTTATCGGAATGCGTGAATACGGCAATCTCTACGGAGTAAACGGCGAGCCTTATATAGCGAATGAAACGCTTGGCATGACCTGTGCGGGAATGCCCGGTGTTGCCGCCGAAGTTACCGACGTGTTTGCACGCGTGACCTCTGATATGGACCCCGTGCTCTGGGCAAAGTTCTTCTCGTGCATGTACGCTATGGCGTACTTTGAGAGTGATATTCCCACCCTTATAGAAGAAGCAAGAAAGGTGATCCCCGAGGGCTGCGTTGTCGGGGAAGTCATCGACCAGATGTACGCCCTCAGAGAAAAATACCCCACGCTCTCTCAGTGGAGAGAAGCGGCAAAGGAGGCGGACAAGATCTGCTACCGCCACCATTACGGACAGGATTCAAGGATGGGCGAGAGCTCGATCAACTGTGCGTATATCCTGCTCGGACTGCTCTGGGGAGAAGGGGACTTCTTCGAGACCTGCCGTATAATCTCGCTCGCGGGACACGGCGGAGATTCGACTACCCCCGTAGGGCTCGGCATCGTTGCCGTAGCCTCGGGCTTTGACTGTATTCCCGAGGAAGCACTCGCCAAGACCTGGCAGAACGGAGAGGGACTTGTTGTGAACAAGCCCGTTCCCGACACCAAGGAAGCGTACTGGATGGTCGCGCTCGGTCTTCCCGAGAGAATAAAGATGGCTGACGTTGTGGATCTCTATCAAGTCGGAGGCCAAGCGGTCTTAGGAAGACAACTTAGTAATTCAACTCCTTGGCTCACAGAACGACATGGCTACGATCCGACTTTGTTGTGAACAAGCCCGTTCCCGACACCAAGGAAGCGTACTGGATGGTCGCGCTCGGTCTTCCCGAGAGAATAAAGATGGCTGACGTTGTGGATCTCTATC
>JAZMZS010000054.1:0-3428 GCA_045586105.1 Eubacteriales bacterium
ATCTTATCTTCTGTTTTCGAAGCTGACCGGTATCGGAATTCCTTGTATTGTTCATTTGATTACCGGTCTGCACTGCCCGGGATGCGGGATATCAAGAATGTTCATGTCAATAGCAGTCCTTGACTTCACGGCGGCATTCAATGCCAATGCTCTTCTCTTCTGTCTCTTGCCCTTTGCGGTGATATTGATGATTCACAAGTCTATTCAATACGTAAAAACAGGAGCAACGACCGACGGAGCTGTTCTGAAAGGGATCTATATATTGGTGTTTTTGATCACGATCGCTTTTACGATCATGAGAAATACCGAAGCATATTCCTTTCTCGCACCGCATTAAATAGAACTGATACATTCGTATCAACGGTTTTATGTCTTTACAACGAACAAACGGAGAAATTACTATGAAAATACTTATGATAAACGGCAGCCCCCACGAGAGCGGCAGCACCAACCGTTCTCTTCTTGAAGCAAAGAATGTTCTTGAAGCCGAAGGAGCCGAGTGCGAGGTCATTTGGCTCGGGAACAAAGCTGTAAATGACTGTATCGGCTGCGCAGCATGCAGAAAGCTCGATAACAGGTGTGTATTCGGAGACGATATCGTAAACAGCATCATCGACAAAGCAAAGGAGGCTGACGGCTTCATTTTTGCTACTCCCGTGTATTATGCACATCCGTCCGGCAGACTGCTCTCTGTTCTCGACAGAGTTTTCTATGCGGGCGGAAAGGTTTTCAGACACAAACCCGCCGCTGTTATCTCGGTAGCAAGGAGAGCAGGAACAACCGCATCTATCGATGTCCTTTCAAAGTATATAACGATATCGCAGATGCCTCTTGTTTCTTCTTCCTACTGGTGTATGACACACGGAGCCAAGGCTGAGGATGTTGAGCTCGATCTTGAGGGACTTCAGACTGTGCGCAACATGGCTCGTAACATGGCATGGATGTGCCGGATCATCGAAGCGGGAAAAGAAGAAGGGATCTGTCCTCCCGATAATGAATATATCCACAGAACTAATTTTGTAAGATAACAAAAAGCATGACAGTGTAGGCGCTGTCATGCTTTTTCTATTATCTCTTCAATATGATCGACCATGATCTTTCCCGAAAAAGCATCGGTAACAGACCTCTCGAATTCTGAATACTCCTCGGATGGGATCACCCCGTCTATAGTTATGCTTTCATTATACTGTGTATCGGTAATTCTTACACCGCTTTTTGAAAGATGGCGTGTCAGCTTGTCATACATCGAATAATCTGCATTTATCTCAAAAAGCACGCATTTTTGATAATCAGCTCTGACAGCGTTATTCAAAGCCCCCGCTGCAGCTGCCGAGTATGCACGTACAAGTCCCCCTGCGCCGAGTAGAATTCCGCCGAAATATCTGGTAACAACCACCACAACGTCGACAAGTCCGCTTTTCTTTATTACCTCAAGAATAGGTATTCCCGCAGTTCCCTGGGGCTCACCGTCATCCGAGTATCGCATAGCTCCGTTTCTAAGCAGATAAGCAGAGCAATTATGTCTTGCATCATAATGCTTGGACTTGATCCCTTGAATATATTTCTTGGCTTGTTCTTCTGTAGTAACGGGAAATGCGTATCCGATAAACTCCGAGCGTTTTTCTTCAAATTCAAAAACGCACTCGGAATCGATCGTAGTATATAAGATATTACCCATACTCAATCACTCCTCGTCATCAAAAGCAGGTCTGTCCTCAGGTGGAAGATATTGCGCAAACATTCCCCTGCACTTCTCGTCAGCAACCGCGGTTACAGCGACCCCTTCTGCTGTATAGTCAACGTTTTCAACGGAACAATAACCGTAAAGACGACTTACATCTCCTTGCTTTGAGTGCGGAAACGTAAACACTACCCGCTTTTTGCCGCAATTAAACACTTCTTCGATCTGCGCGATAAGCTTATCAATTCCTATACCTTCTTTAGCCGACAAGGACACGCATCTCATGTCTTTTACATGAGCAAAAGCAACAGCATCGGTGGCAGCATCGGATTTATTGAATACGTATATCGTATCCTTCCCACCCGCACCAAGCTCTTCAAGCGTTGTTTCGGTGCATTCAAGCTCAGATATGCACTCGGGATCAGAGCTGTCAACCACATTAAGTATAAGATCGGCGCAAAGAGTCTCATCAAGAGTTGAGCGGAAAGCATTGATCAGATGATGAGGCAGTCTTTTTATAAATCCTACAGTATCACTGAGCAATACCTCTTCACCGCACGGAAGCATAAATCTTCTTGTTGTCGGATCGAGCGTTGCAAAAAGCTTGTCCTCTGCAAGGATACCTGCATCCGTTAGACGATTCATCAGGGTAGACTTGCCTGCGTTTGTATATCCTACTATTGCGATCTTGAAAATTCCCTTACGGTCACGCGAGCTACGCATTGTAGCTCTGTTCTTTTCTATCTCTTTGAGCTGTGTCTCAAGAGCATAGATACGCCGCTGCAAGTGACGTCTGTCGGTCTCAAGCTGAGATTCTCCCGGGCCTCTTGATCCTATACCCGCACCGAGTCTGGACATGTCCTTTCCTTTACCGATAAGGCGCGGGGCTGTGTATTTCAGCTGAGCAAGCTCTACCTGCAACTTACCCTCCTTGCTTTTTGCATGTTGTGCAAAAATATCAAGAATAAGCATGCTTCTGTCGATGACCTCAGGACCGTCGAGTGCCTGCTCAAGATTACGTATCTGAGAGGGAGACAGATCAACGTCAAAAACAACAAGCTCAACACCGCACATGCCACACGACTCCTTGAGTATCTCTACCTTACCGCTGCCTATGCATGTGCGCGCATCAAAAGAATCCTTGGCCTGAGTAAGCTTTACAACGCACTCTCCGCCTGCCGTATCAAGCAAACGCTCAAGCTCAAGCAATGACTGCTCACATTCATATTCAGACACTCCCATGCCGGAGACTCCGACAAGAGCCGCTTGTATTTTTCTTTCCTTAGGTTCACTTTCATTTAGAATGCCGTTGTTATAATTCATGTGTATACCTCAGCGCATAGAATTCTGTATCGGTATAAAAAAAGGCAAGTGGCGAGAAGCCACCTGCCCCGTAAAATCAAACTCAGTTAATTTTACCGATTCTCTTGTTGAACTTATCAACACGTCCGCCTGCATCGACGAACTTCTGCTTACCTGTATAAAAAGGATGGCACTTAGAGCAGATATCTACGTTCATATCACCCTTGGTAGACTTGCTTACAACAACTTCACCGCAAGCGCACTTGATCGTAGCCTCTTTATATTCGGGATGGATTCCGTTCTTCATCTGTTTTCACCTCGTTCTTTTAGCTAATATCCACAACGATATATATGATATCATAATGTTTTAGAAAAATCAATAGTTTTTTGAATTTTTTTCGTTTATTTCAATTATTTTTGAAAATTTTATTTCACGGCATATTCT
>JAZMZS010000055.1:0-11796 GCA_045586105.1 Eubacteriales bacterium
TATCGGTGGTGATGACTGCCTTGGACTTGATAAGGTCCATCGCCTTTCTGACGTTTACGTCACGTGCAACGCCCTCAGCATCAACAAATTCCTTTACCTTGTCGATTTCAAGACCGTAAGCCTTTGCGATATCTGCATACTCAGCCTCTACCTCTTCCTCGGAAGCGCTGATGCCCTCGAGAGTAACGATCGTCTCAAGCGCGAGTCTGGACTTGACCTGCTTTTCTGCCATAGGCATCATGGACTCACGAAGCTGGTCGAGAGTCTGTCCTGTATACTTGAAGTAGGTAGCAAGGTCCATGCCCTGGCTTCTGAGACGGTTGTCATAATCACGAACGAGATTTTCAGCCTCCATCTCTATCATGGGGGCGGGAATGTCACCCTCGAGCTTTTCAACGAGCATTCCGAGAAGAGTCTCTTCGAGTGCGGAATCTGCATTCTTTTCTTTTCTCTCGGTTATTTTTGCCTTTATATCGGCTTTGTATTCATCGAGAGTATCAAATTCGGATACATCCTTTGCGAATTCATCATCAAGTGCGGGAAGCTCTACGACCTTGAGTGCGTTAAGCTTGCACTTGAATACGCTTTCCTTGCCTGCAAGCTCGGTTGCGTGGTAGTCCTCGGGGAAGGTCACGTTTACGTCGAACTCCTCGCCGATCTTCTTGCCGATGATCTGCTCCTCAAATCCGGGAATGAACTGTCCTGAGCCGAGAGTAAGATCATGTCCCTCAGCCTTTCCGCCTTCAAATGCAACACCGTCATCATAGCCGTCGAAGTCTATGTTTGCAACGTCGCCGTTCTCTGCAGCTCTGTCTTCAACATCGATGGTTCTAGAATTACGCTCGCGGATGTGAGAGAGCTCATGCTCGACCTCATCGTCGGTAACTGCAACCTCTGCTTTGGTTGCCTCCATGCCAAGATATCCCTCGATCTTGACATCAGGCTTGGTGTATACGGTTGCCTTCATAAGAACGCCCTCGTCATCGATGTTAGCGACATCAAACTCGGGACGGCTTACTACCTCAAGACCCGACTCCTTCTCAGCTGCGCTGTAAGCATCGGGAATGAGCTCATTTATAGCATCCTCGTAGAATATCCAGGAGCCATACATTTTTTCAATGATAGCTTTGGGAGCCTTGCCTTTTCTGAAACCGGGAACGTTGAGGCTTTTGACCTTCTTCTTAAAAACGCGGTTTACTGCGGCATCAAACTCTGCTTTCTCGAGAAGAAACTCGATCTCATAAAGGTTGTTGTCTTTCTTTTCTGTTTTCTTGAAACTCATCTTTAAAATCCTCCAAATGAACTTGCTTCATTTTACATACTTATATATTCTACATCGTTTTCTGTAGTTTGTCAACAATTTCCATGTAATTATTTTGCACATAATGACGAAAATTTGTTAACTCTTCAGATTATTACGGAATAAATATCCTTCTTGGTGTGAAATCAATGTAATCGGCCGATATTAGCTCGAAGCGTATCGATCTGTATTCAATGACCGAAGGGCAGTTGTAAATTCCGTGAATATGTCCGTAGTAGCATTTTTTTACACCGAACCTCTCCATGACGGATATCAGCTCTTCGAATGCAAATTCTTTCCATACGGGAGGGAAGTGAGTGAATACCGCTATCGGAAGGTCGCGTCCGCCGCTCAGTGCGACGCCGTCCTGAAGACTTCGATCAAGTCTTCCGCATTCACGCGCGCTGATCTTTTCGTAGTCACAGGGTCTGGGAGCTGAGCTTGACTCGTTATACCATCCTCTTGTTCCGCAAACTACAGTATCCTCAATTACGTAGGCGTTATTATAGAGAATGTCGATTGAGCCTATATTATTCTTAGCGAAAAAGACCTTAATCTTGTTTTGTGTAGACCACCAGAAGTCATGGTTTCCCTTGCTGATTATCTTCTTTCCGGGAAGTGACTCGATAAAAGTAAAGTCGGAGAGCGAATCCTCCAATTTCAACGCCCAGGAAATATCACCGGGAATTATTACCGTGTCAGCGTCGGATACGAGCGAGGTCCAACGCGATCTTATTTTCTCAGCATGGTCCTGCCATTTTCCTCCGAATACCTCCATAGGTTTATCTGTGTTCTCTCCGAGTGAGAGGTGGAGGTCGGCTATCGTATATAACGCCATAATTATCTCCGTTATAGAGCTTGTTTATTTTTTTGCGAATTCGCTTACAGCATCAGGCATATTCTCTACGGATACTACCCCGTCAAAGCGTACTGTGCGCTCTCCTATTCCTGCCAAGGGAGCGGGGATATCGGTTCCGCTGATCTTGCTGAGAAGCTCAAGCGCTTCAAGATCTTCGGGTTTATTGCCTGTGAGGGATGCGTAAACGTCGGACGCAAATTTGTAGGGGCTTGCTGTGGATGCAATGAGCATCGGCACCTTTTTATCGCATTCTGCAAGATATTGCTCGGCGCAGTTGTAGCCTACTGCGGTGTGCGTATCCATGAGATAGTGTTCTTGCTCAAAAACTCGCTTGATCGTAGCCTTTGTGTCTTCCTCCGAGCAGAAGTAACCGGAAAACTCTGCCTGAAGCTTTGTGAGAGTATCGGCGTCTATCTCGTACACACCTTCTTCTCTGAGCGCTCTCATCCAAAGCCTGGTATTTTCATCACCTGCAAGGAGATAGAGCAGACGTTCGAGATTGGAGGATATAAGTATATCCATAGAGGGAGAGATAGAGAGCATGAACTCACGGCTCTTGTCATATTTTCCGGTACGGATAAAATCGGTGAGAATATTGTTCTGATTGGATGCGCATACAAAGCGGCGGAAGGGCATGCCCATCAGCTTTGCCATATATGCGGCAAGAATGTTACCGAAGTTTCCGGTAGGAACTGTAATATCGATCTCGTCACCGCTCTTAATAGAACCCTGAGCCACGAGGTCGCAGTAAGCAGAAATGTAATATACGATCTGCGGCGCAAGTCTTCCGAAGTTGATAGAGTTTGCGCTCGAGAGGATACAACCGTCCTCGCGAATGCTCTTTGCGAAGGCGTTGTTGACAAACATTCTCTTAACTCCGGTCTGAGCATCATCGAAGTTACCGTCGATAGGGCATACCATAACATTGCCGCCTTCTTGTGTGACCATTTGCAGCTCCTGCACTCGGCTGACACCGTTCTTCGGATAGAACACTATAATCTTTATACCGTCAACGTCCTTGTAGCCCTCGAGAGCAGCCTTACCTGTGTCTCCTGAGGTTGCAACGAGAATGAGGGCAGTGTTGTGCTCAGCGGTCTTTTTGAGCGCTCTTGAGAGAAGCCTGGGCATTATCTGAAGAGCCATATCCTTGAATGCGCAGGTAGGACCGTGCCAGAGCTCGAGAGAGTACACACCCTCTTTTACTTTAACTACAGGAGCAGCTCCGCCGGGGAAGCGCTGCTCTGCATATGCTGCCTTTGCATCCTCGAGAAGCTCCTCGTAGGTGTAGTCGCTGAGGTACTTTGCAAGAATATAAGCTGCACGCTCGGGATAACTCATAGCTGCGATCTTTTCGATCTCGTCGTCCTCGAGAGCAGGAATGCGCGAAGGCATGAACAGTCCTCCGTTCGAAGACAATCCGCGCTTGATGGCGCATGCTGCGCTTACGCTCTCAAATGTTGTGCTTGCGTTTCTGGTGCTGATAAAGTTCATTTGATTTTCCTCTTGTTATATGTATTATATTTTTATTATTTTCTGATCAGATTCTTTGCGAAAAAATTTCTTGCATTCTGATAAAAAACAGCATCTATATCTTGGCGTGAGTATCCGTGCTCTTCAAGCTTATCTGCCAGTACCGTAAGCTCGGATATATCGCGTACATCGGTTGGAGTAGTTTCTATCCCGTCCAGATCGCATCCGAGACATACGTTCTCTATCCCGTGCCTCTCGACATAGTGATCGATATGACGGAGTACATCCTCGGAGCTTGCTATTCCATCCATTGTAAGATGCTGCGGTGCGAGGCTGATACCGACTATACCGTTGATCGAAACGAGAGCGTCAAAAAGGCTGTCGGTCATGTTTCTTTTATGCGGACACACCGAATATGAGTTAGAATGTGTTGCTATAACGGGCTTGTTATATTTCGATAGTACTTCTATAATGTCACGCGCGGTTCTCTCGTTGGCGTGGGAGATGTCGGGAATGATATTTCCGTCTGCGCATTTCTGCGCGACGATCGAGCCGAATTTGCTTAACCCCTTTTCTGTATCAAAGCCGCCTCCTATGCAGGTCTCACCTTGCCATTGAAACGTTAGTATCTTGACGCCCTTGTTGCACAGATCATCAATTCTGTCTATATAATTATTGAGCAGCCGTGCATCCTCTACAGTCAGGATAAAGGCTCGTTTGTTTAGCGATACTGCAGCTTCTATCTCTTCATAGCTTCTGCAGATGCAGGCTGCACCTGTTTTCTCCGCTTGGTAAGTAAAATGATCGTATACTGTGTTGAATTGTCTGTAGGCATCGTCATCAGATAGCGCTTTGTCGCTCCAGATCGCCATGCACTGACAGTAATTCTCAAATGCGGCAGCTTTTTCGAGCGAGATATGGAGGGAATTGGATATAAGATCCTCGCCCGCTTTGTAAGATGCATAAGGAGTGTCTGCATGTGTGTCAAATAATGAAATGCTCATGCTATCTCCTTCTTCGATAAAGAGTACGGTTGTTGATGGCGTTTTCAATATGTACTACGGAAGGAACTTCATCCCCGAGATATACTTCGATGACATCTATCCGCGGAGTTCTTCCGTTGTAATTGTTTCTGCACCAGCGTTCAGCAGCCAGCATGACGTTTCGTGCTTTCTCATGATCGATCTGATTGCTTGCTCTTTTTCCTTCACTCTCGGCAAATCGTCTTGTTGAGGAAAGGGTCTTGACCTCGACAATGACCGTGTATTCGTTATCCTCCGCAACGATATCGATCTCCTTATGAGAGTACCTGACGTTTCTCGCGATGATTTCAAATCCCTCGGAGATAAGATGCTCACAGGCAATATCTTCTCCGATATCGCCTATACGCCTTCTGAATGTTTTATTAGCTATGTTTTCTTTCTTGCCCTTAAACAGCTTTGTCAGAAAATTCATTTGTTCAAAAATTTAAGAAAGCTCGGTCTGTGTATAGGAAGAGGTCCAAGCTCCCTGATCTTATCCATGTGCAGTTTGGTCGAGTATCCCTTGTGCTTGGCAAATCCGTATTCGGGAAATTCCTTGTCATATTCTACAAGCAGTCTGTCTCTTGTAACCTTGGCGAGAATAGAAGCGGCGGCTATAGAGGGGGATATGGCGTCTCCCTTGATCACAGGAACGGCAGGTATATCAAAGCCCCGTGCAATATTTCCGTCGATCAGGGCGAGGTCTGCTTTTTGTGAAAGTCCGTCGATCGCCCTCTTCATAGCGAGAATAGATGCATTGAGTATATTGATATCTTCTATCTCTTCGACTGATGCAGATGATATAGAATATGCAACGGCTTCTTCTTTGATAATATCAAAAAGCTTTTCGCGGCGTTTTTCGGTCAGCTTTTTTGAATCGTTCAAGCCTTCTATGACAATTCCTAACGGCAGGATAACTGCTGCGGCTACCACAGGACCTGCAAGAGGACCTCTGCCTGCTTCATCACAACCGCAGATGTATTTGTAGCCTTGTTCGGTATATTCAGATTCAAGCTCGTATGTAAGCATAAATCCCCCGTGTGTTTGATAGTATTTAAAATTTTTTCAGATCCTCCGGAGACTCAAGCGAGATCCTTCCGATCTTTGCTGATCTGTATTCATCGAGAAGCATGTCGGCACACCTTTTGTGATTGACCTCTCCTCCGCTTTGTAAAAGGCATCTTTTCCTGCCGATAAGCTCAAAAAGGTCATAGCAGTCAAAATGAGCGATACTCTCGGGATCTCCGAGATTGTATCTTTTGCACAAGGCCTCGGGAGCGATGTCTCGAAGCTTCCCGCACATGATCATTGCGATCTCCTCGATCTGCAGCACATCGTCCTTTATCGCTCCGGTGATTGCAAGGTTTTCTCCTACAGTCTGATTCTCAAATTTAGGCCAGAGAACTCCCGGCATGTCGAGAAGATCAAGTCCGAACTCGGTAGGGATCCATTGCTTTGTCAATGTTACTCCGGGTCTGTTTTCAACCTTCGCCTTCTTAGCTCCTGCGATCCTGTTTATGAATGATGATTTACCGACGTTAGGAATTCCGACTATCATTGCACGGATATTCTTTCCTATTATACCCTTGGCTTTCCATGCATCGGTCTTTTCCTTCATGACCCTTGCTGTGACTGCTTTGAGCTCTGCAATTCCTTCTCCGCTCATGCAGTCGCAGATAACGCTGCTTCTGCCGAGACTTTCATAGTGATCATTCCAGATGCGGCTCGTGTGTGGATCGGCAAGCGATGATTTGTTAAGGATCGTCACGATCGGCTTTTGAGCGACAAGCGAGTCTATTTCGGGGTTTTTTGAGCTGTAGGGAATTCGTGCGTCTAATATTTCGATTATCATATCTACGCTTGATATGTTTTCTTTTATCAGACGCTTGGTTTTTGCCATGTGTCCCGGGAACCACTGTATGATATTAGACTGCACGGATCAACCCGCCTTTCCGAATTTGTTGAGGGGGAAGATGCGTATCAGGACCTTGCCCATTACGTATTCTTCTCTGATACAGCCAAATGCTCTCGAATCGTATGATTCCGCCCTGTTGTCTCCCATTACAAAGAGACATCCCTCGGGTACCTCGAGAGGAAAGGTCACGGATGCACCGAGAGTCCTTCCTGTCTTGTAATTTACGTATGGCTCATCAAGAGGCTCTGCATCCGCAAGACCCTCCTTTGTGTCGGCAACATATACCTTCCAGGTGTTAAGATTTACATCTACCCATTGACCCTCTGTGGCTATAACACGCTTGACGATCGCATCTCCATGCTGTTTTCCGAGATTCTCGGGAATCTGAAATACAATGATATCCTTGTATTCATATTCGTTTGAAAGGGGAGATATGATAAGGGTCTCTTTGTTGATAAGTGTATTCAGCATCGAATCGCCCACAACAACTGCAGGCCGCGCAACAAATGTGAAGATAAGGACAACGGCGCAGAAGGAGACAACTATCATCTCAACCCATTCAAAGATCTCTTTGACACCGCTTGTGTTGTTTTTCTTATCCTTAATGCTTCGTGAATATTTAGGCTTATCGGCAGGGGCAGCGTTTTCTTCTATTGGATTATTATTGATTTCCTGCATATGAAATGCCTTTCCTGAATTATTATTTTCCTATCATAAGATCGAGAAGACGGGTACCGTCAGAAATGTAAAATTCCTTCTCCTCTGCGGTGTCTTCGGTGAGCGTCCGGACACCATCGAATTTTTCTGCTGAGCTATACATCATAAAGGGAACGGGTTCTCTTGAGTGTGTACGTATGGACAGCGGGGTAGGATGGTCAGGAAGGCAGAGGATCTTGAAATCCTCGCCGGATGACTGCAGATACTCATAAACCGGTCGAAGTATCCTGTCATCTATATATTCAATAGAAAGTACCTTGTTTTCGACCTCTCCTCTGTGTCCGCATTCATCGGGTGCTTCTACATGGACAAAAACGAATTGATCGCCCGATCTGAATGCATTTATGGCAGCATCAGCTTTGCCTTGGTAATTTGTATGTACGTTTCCTGTAGCGCCCTCTATATCGGGTACCTTAGCTCCGGCGCATATGCCGATACCTTTGATGAGGTCGACTGCGGATATAACGGTGGAATCAAGCCCCCACTTTTCCTTGAAGGAGGGAAGCGAGGGGTTCTTTCCGGGAGACCAGAGCCATGCGCTGTTAGCGGGCTTGAGACCTCTTGCTCTTCTTCGTTCGTTTACGGGATGATGTGAAAGTATGTCATAGGATCTTTTCATGAGATCATAAAATTCTTCTCCACCCTCGGCGATAGGAAGATACTCACCTATTCTCTTGCCGATAATGTCATGGGGAGGGGTGAATTTATATTTGTCATTCGCATTCTTCCATATCAGGCAATGACGGTAGCTGACGCCAGGGTAGAAGTGCTTTATATCATCTCCCATTGCCTCACCGAGTGCGAGAACCAGTTCTCTCGCTTCATCGCTTGATATTTCATCTGCAGAGTGGTCTATCATTATTTTGTCTTCGTAAGGTATCGAATCGTCATCCGTTACCGTAACAACATTCATTCTGATAGCCGTATCTTCATCGTCAAGCTTGATTCCAAGGCTTACAGCTTCAAGAGGAGAACGACCCTTGGAATATACAAGTGGGTCGTAGGAAAGAATTGCAAGGTTTGCTGTGTCGGACTCGGGCTTCAGTCCTTCCGGAACATTCAAAACCGTTCCCACGCGTGCTTTTGAAGCTAATTTATCGAGAGTAGGTTTTTTTGCGACCTCCATCGGGGTTTTACCGTTGAGGTCATCATTTTTACGGTCTGCCATACCGTCGAATACAAGTACAAAATATTTCATTGTTTCAGCCTTCTGATCGTTTTAGTTTTGCGGTATAATATATAGAATCTTCATTTATATATATTTGTACCACTTTAACTTATAGTATAGCACTTATTTTATTAGATATCAATATAAATTTGTAACAAACTTTTTCAATTATATACTTTTTTGTTCAACACATAAGGAAAACTTTCGAAAAAACTATTGACAAGAAACACGGTACGTGATATAATTTTCTGCGTGTGTGATAAAAACACAAAAAACAGAACAGTCCTCTGCGATGCTCTGCATGAATGTTCGGGAATTTAGGAGGAGTCATGGATAAGATTCAGGCTTTTGTAAGTGAGCAGTTAAAAGAGACCGTTCCCACTCTTAACATCGGTGATACCGTTAAGGTATACAATAAGATCAAAGAGGGAACCAGAGAGAGAGTACAGCTCTTCGAGGGTACTATCATCGCTAAGCATGGCGGCGGAATCTCTGAGACCTTTACCGTAAGACGTGTTGCATACGGCTGCGGCGTTGAAAAGACTTTCCCCGTACACTCACCCAACGTTGAGAAGGTTGAGATCGTACGCAGCGGTAAGGTTAGACGCGCTAAGCTTTACTATGTACGTGACCGCGTTGGTAAGGCAGCTAAGATCAAGGAAAAGATCTGAGCATAATTACACGAAACGAAAAAGGACAAGGTTATTCCTTGTCCTTTTTGCGCTTTGTGTACAATTCGACCTTTAACCTATAGAAACAATCTCTCAGAAATTTTTAGTAAATCATGCATGATAAAAGACCTCGATGCTTTGCTCAAGGTTTTTTGTGTTTAATATGCGAAAAGCAGATGCTTTTATTATTAGTGGCAGTGTCCGTCGCATTTTCCGTCGAAAAAGCCTTCAAGATCGACGAAAAAACCGTCATCGGTGCGCTTGAAGCCGCAGGCGAGTATAATGGTCTCGCTCGATGCGTCGGGAGCACATTTTGCTTTGTGCGTGCCGTGAAGATCAATGTAATTTAGAACACCTCTGCCCATTATGATAAGAGCTTCAGAATCAAATACTCCTTCTCTGCACTTAAGGTCCTTTATATATGCGGTCCCATTCTTGCAGACGAATTGGCATATTCCAACGAATTTTTCATTTTCATAACACGAAAAAGCGTCGCTTTCCTCATCATAATCTGCTGCGCATAGGTTGCATAGGTATTCCTGCATCTCTCCGTCGGGGATCTTTTTTATTATAAGCATAGTATTTCCTCTGTCTTAAAGTGATTTGATATAGTTGATTTCATCCGGAGTGAGTGTTCTGAATCTGCCCATTGTCAGTCTGCCAAGCTCAAGCCTGCCTATGCTGACACGTTTTAGTCTGCATACGTTCAATGAGGCGGCATCGCATATCCTTCTGATCTCTCTGTTCTTTCCCTCGGTCATTACGAATCTCAATACGCTTTTTTTGTCACCCTCGTTTATGACTTCTACTTCCTTCGCCTTAAGTGCCTGACCATCCGAATAGACAGTGGAAGAAAGGATCTTCTTGGCTTCGTCTGTGATCTCGCCTGAAACGATGACTATGTACTCTTTGGTTATCATGTTTTTGGGATGCGTTAATCTGTTTGCGATCTCGCCGTCGTTTGTAAGAAGAAGCAGTCCTTCTGAATTGTAGTCGAGTCTGCCTACGGGATATACACGCTCTTTTACACCGTGTAAAAGAGCGGTTACACATTTTCTTCCTTTTTCATCGGACAGGGAAGTGATGAACCCACGCGGCTTATTAAGCATGTAATAAGAGTATTCCTTATAGGTCGGTCTGATAACCTTCCCCTTGTATTTAATGATATCAGCCTTGGGATCTATCTTCTGACCTATAAATGCTTTTTCGCCGTTTACGGAGATCTCTCCCGCTTCAATTGCGGATTCGGTCGATCTGCGGGATAATATACCGCAGTCTGTAAAGTATTTTTGAATTCTGATAAGATTGTTATCCATTTCTTTATGTACGGCTCACGCCGTTCTTTCTGCGTTATTTATTGTTGTGCTTTGCTCAATATATTAAATCCGTAGTTGAGCATCGCCTCATGTTCGCGCCAATCGTTATGAGAGTTGAGCGTCACAGCGACAAGCTTGATACCGCCGCGTTCGGCTGAGCTTACAAGACACCTGCCGCTTTCTTTTGTGTAGCCTGTTTTGACCCCGTTTGCTCCTTGATAATACGTCAGCAGCTTGTTGTGGTTGTAAAACGTCCTCTTTTTGCCTTCTGCCGATTTGATCGTTGCTTGCTTGGTTGCGACAATATCGGCAATGACATTATTTTTTAAAGCGCATGAAGCAATGATGGAAAGCTCGCGGGCGGTAGTATAATGTCCCTCGGACGGAAGTCCGTGAGGATTTTTGAACCGGGTGTTTATCAGACCCAGCGATCTTGCTTTTCTGTTCATGAGATGAGCGAATGCGTCTTCACTTCCGGCAGCGTTTATTGCTATTGCCGATGCTGCATCGTTAGCGCTTTGAAGAAGCAGCGCGTACAAAAGATCGATTAATGTATATACTTCTCCTGCTTCAAGATAGGCGCTTGTTCCTTCCGTGCCTACACTGTCATCCGGGATCGTCATAAGAGCATCCTCGGTATAAAAATCGAGCACGGTCAATGCGGTCATTATTTTTGTCGTGCTTGCCATCGGTAGGCGCATATCGGCGTTTTTTTCGAATAAAGTGCTGTTATCCGATGCGTTGATCAGAACGGCCGCCTTGGAAGAGACCTCAATATCACACTGCACACGAATACTTAGCATTGATACTGCGATAGAAAAGCAAATGATCGCAGATGCTGCTTTTGTCAATTTGAACATATTTTAACCTCTGTGAAAAACTCATTAATAATTTTTCACAGAGGTTATTCAGTTATGCGTTTGTATCATCGGAAGTTTCAGGTTGTTTTTCCTCGGTCTTCTTTTTTGAAAAAACTGCCTTGATCTTTTCGAGAATGTCAGGGGTTCGTTCCACGAGATTTGCCACTTTGTCGATAGAATCTCCGCCACCGGTACTTCCGCCTACAGGGAGAAAATCGACCTTGCCATCGGTATTGACTACAAGAAATCCAACAGGAGATACAGACACACCTGTTCCGCCTCCTCCTCCGAAGTTCTTCGGAGGGTTGGGCTTTGCATTCTGGTCTTCCTTTTTTGAAGCATAGTCAAGACCGCCCGACACGTAGCCGACGGCGACCTTTGAAACAGGAATTATGACCGTTCCTCCGTTTGTATTTATCGGTTCTCCGATTATTGTCTGGGCATCGACCAGCTCTCTGATCTTTGACAGGGAAGTAGAAATCATGTCATTCATTTTGC
>JAZMZS010000056.1:0-6859 GCA_045586105.1 Eubacteriales bacterium
CTTCGCTATCTCCGGCTTCGGTAACGTTGCATGGGGTACTGTAAAGAAGGTAACTGAGCTGGGCGGTAAGGTTGTTACTCTGTCCGGTCCTGACGGTTACATCTACGATCCCGATGGCGTTTCCACAGAGGAGAAGATCAACTACATGCTCGAGATGCGTGACTCCTGCCGCAACAGAGTTCAGGACTACGCAGACAAGTTCGGCGTTCCCTTCTTCGCAGGTCAGAAGCCCTGGGGCGTTAAGGCTGATATCCTTATGCCCTGCGCAACTCAGAACGAGGTTGACGTTAAGGAAGCTGAGCAGATGGTCGCTAACGGTGTTAAGTACTACGTTGAGGTCTCCAATATGCCTACCACCAACGAGGCAGTTGCTTACCTCAAGGCAAACGGCGTGATCGTTGCTCCCTCCAAGGCAGTTAACGCAGGCGGCGTTGCAGTTTCGGGCCTTGAGATGTCTCAGAACTCCATGAGATACAGCTGGTCCGCTGAGGAAGTAGACGCTAAGCTCCAGACCATAATGAAGAATATCTTTGATGCTTCCGTTAAGGCAGCAGCAGAGTACGGTCTCGGCGACGACCTCGTAGCAGGCGCTAACATCGCAGGCTTCATCAAGGTCGCAAACGCTATGCTCGCTCAGGGCGTATGCTGATAAAAATCAAATAAGCATCAGACGGGGAAACTCCTTTTGCAAAAGGGGTTTCCCCGTTTTTGCGGCTTTTTCAAATAAACAAAAAAACTTTTTAATTTTTTTAAAAAAAATCACCCAATTGTCATAATAATAGTGTATAATATGAACGAATGGTAAAGAAAGGGGGCGGTAGGTTGGCGTATCAGGGCATTTTCAAAAGAAAAGAACTGAAATACATGCTTGATACAGAGCAATATAATACAGTGCTGAGGATACTCGACGGATATATGAAGCCTGACAAGTACGGAATGAGTACGATATGCTCGCTGTACTTTGATACCCCCGACTTCCGTCTTATACGCACCTCGATGGAAAAGCCCCGCTACAAGGAAAAGCTTCGGCTTCGCAGCTACGGTGTGCCGAAGGACGGCTCGCTTGCCTTTGCGGAGATAAAGAAGAAGTATAAGGGTATCGTGTACAAGCGCCGTGTCATGCTTCCTTACGAGGATGCGCTCGAATGGCTTGAGGGAAAGCGCGAATATCCCGAGCCCTGCCAGATCAGCCGAGAGATAGATTATCTCAAGCAATACTACTCACCGCTCTCCCCCGCCTGTGTGCTTTGCTATGACAGAATAGCGTATTACTGCGAGCAGGATGACGGTCTTCGTGTTACGTTTGATACCAACGTCCGCTACCGCTTTTCCGAGCTTGATATTAGAGCGGGAGATAAGGGCGAGCTTCTTACCCATGACGGGCAGTATCTTATGGAGATAAAGATCGCGGGCGGAATGCCCGTGTGGCTCGCGCGCGGGCTCTCCGATGCGGGGATATTTCCCACGTCATACTCAAAATACGCAAATGCATATATCGGACATAAAGACAAAAATCTTGTACATACGAAAGGATAAGGATTACCATGGGACAAACAACAGGGATATTTTCTTCGGTCATAGGAAGCGGAATAACGCTGAGCTCGTATCTTATATGCTCGCTTGCGGCAGTGGCTTCGGGCGCACTGCTTGCCTTGATCTTCGCCGTAACGGACAGATCAAAAAAGCATTCGTTTTCATTTTTGAGCGCGATCGTGCTGCTTCCGTACGTTGTAGGCACGGTCATAATGCTTGTTAACGGCAACGTCGGCACAGGTGTTGCGGTAGCTGGTGCGTTCAGCCTCGTCAGATTCCGCTCGGCTCCCGGATCTGCGCGCGATATTTCGATAATCTTTCTCGCTATGGCGGCGGGTCTTGCCGTCGGCACGGGCTATATCGGCGTGTGCGGTCTGCTTACGGTCATAGGAGCTCTCATAATTGCCGTGCTTTCGACTGTCGGCGTTCATACCGAGGGCGCTCAGAAGGAGCTTCGCATCGTCATTCCGGAGAATATCGATTATGAGGGGATATTCGACGAGATCTTCGAGGAATACACCAAGTCTCACACACTTATCGGTGTAAAGACAGCAAATATGGGAAGCCTTTTCAAGCTCAAGTACAAGATCATCCTCAAGCCGAACAAGAGCGAGAAGCAGTTTATTGATGCGCTCAGGATCAGAAACGGCAATCTCGAGATAAATATCTCTTCGCTTGTAAACGAAGAGGCACTCTGATAAAAAAGAAAAAACAGGGAGAAGCTTATGAAAAAACTAACAGCTGTAGCTTTGGCGCTGTGTTTGACTTCAATGTTTCTTTTCTCCTGCGGAAAGCCCGCCGAGACAGGCACATCCGAGACTCCGAGAGTAGAGGGCGGAACGACCGCGCTCGGCACGCCGGTGGAGGGAGCACCCCTTGAGCAGACTGCGGGAGCGGTCGATACATCTCTGATAGAATTCAAGGGCAAGGACGAGTATAAGGATTACAATGACGGTACGAAGATCACCCTCGAGGATTCGCTCGCGGCTGAAGGCCCCAATTATACGTTAGGCGGAGGAAAGCTTAAGATAACGGGTGACGGAACATACGTTCTCTCGGGTAAGCTCTCTGACGGTCAGATCATAGTTGATGCCCCAAAGGATGCGGACGTAAGACTTGTGCTTTGCGGAGTGGAGATACATTGCTCGAGCTCTGCACCGATCTTTGTCAACAGCGCCGACAAGGCGATAATCTCGCTTCCCGAGGGTATGGAGAACAAGCTCTCCGACAACGGAGAGAGCACTACCTCTGACGGAATTGAGATAACCGCGGCGCTCTTCTCGCGTGAGAGCCTTACCATCAACGGTACGGGTACGCTGAACGTGACAGGAGCAAAGGACGGTATCACCTCCAAGGATACGCTCAAGATCACAGGCGGGATCATCAACGTGGATGCGAAGGATGACGGAATAGTAGGCAAGGACAGAGTTCTGATCCGTGACGGAAATATTACGGTCAACGCTGTGGGTGACGGAATAAAATCAACAAACGATACCGATCCCGACTACGGTTATATTTACGTTGAAGGCGGCAAGATCGCCGTTACCTCGGATGCGGACGGACTTGATGCTCAGACGAGCATTCTCATCATAGGCGGAGAGCTCGATATCAAGACGGGCGGGGGCTCGGCTAACGTCACAAGCTCGGGACAGATGCAGGGCGGAGGCTTTTTCGGAAGATACCCTCAGGGCGGCGGTCAGAGTGCAATAATCAATTCCGTATCCGCCAAGGCGCTGAAGGCAGGCGCGTATCTCGATATTTCGGGCGGAACATTTGTGATCGACTCGGCAGATGATGCCATTCATTCTAACGATACGGTCAGGATCAACCGCGGAAAGCTCGATATATCCACGGGAGATGACGGCATACATGCAAACACCAAGCTCGAGATCTCGGGCGGCGAGATAGTTATCGCCAAGAGCTATGAGGGGATCGAGGCTCAGGATCTGACCGTTACCGGCGGATATATAGACGTTACCTCCTCGGATGACGGCTTCAATGCCGCGGGAGGAAGCGACGGTGATACCGACGGCGACAGAATGTGGCAGGACCGCTTCAATACCTCGCAGAATGTAAACTTCGAGATATCAGGCGGTGAGATATACGTAAACGCACAGGGCGACGGAATCGACTCTAACGGAAGCCTCACCATCTCGGGCGGAGCGGTATTCGTCTCGGGTCCCACTAACAGCGGCAACGGCTACGTTGATGTAGGAGAGGGCAACTGCGGCTTCTACACCAACGGCGGTATCTATCTCGGCACAGGAAATTCGGGAATGCTCGTCACTCCGAGCGCAGACTCTGCTCAGAATTCGATCACTGCATCCGTATCGGGTGATGCGGGAAGCACTATTGTTATCAAGGATGCAGACGGCACCGAGCTTGTCAGCTTCAAGGCGGCAAAGCAGTATAATACCATCACGGTATCTCATCCCGATATTGAGATAGGTGACAAGGTGACCGTGTTCATTGACGGCGCCGAGGTCGCCACGCTCGAATGCACCTCCGTCAGTACGGGAGGCGGCATGGGCGGCGGCATGGGCGGTCCCGGAGGAGGAATGGGCGGAATGCCCTCTCAGGGAGGAAGACCCGGCAAGCCCGGCAGAGATGTGTAATAAAAACCGAGGGAACGCCAAAAGCGTTCCCTCGGTTTTTATTACACAATAACTTCATGATGGCGGCATTCGTTAGAAAAAATATCAAAAAAGCTATTGACAAACTATTCATCCTGTGGTATTATATCAGCGTTAACACTTTAACACTTTATTTTGGTAAAGCGATAAAGTGAATTCGAAAAACGAAAGAGGCACCATCATGAAAAAGATATTTGCAATTATTCTGTGCGCGCTTATGCTTGTCCCCTGCCTTGCAGGATGTACAGCCAAGGAGGAGCTTGTTATCGGTTACACCGATTATAAGCCCATGAACTACACCGACGACAGCGGCAAGCTCGTAGGCTTTGACACCGAGTTTGCAGAGGCAGTCTGCAAGAAGCTCGGCTACACCCCCAAGTTCCAGCTTATCGAGTGGAACAACAAGTACATGGAGCTCTCGAGCGGCAACATCGACTGCATCTGGAACGGATTTACCTACAACTGTGCTGACGATGACGGAGTACAGAGATCCGACAAGGTCGACTTCTCATACGCTTACATGAACAACGAGCAGTGCGTGGTAGTTAAGGCTGACAGGCTTTCCGAGCTCAATGACAAGGCGGCGCTCGCAGGCAAGAAGGTATCCGCGGAGAACGGATCGGCAGGCGAGGGGGTTGCTAAGGATCTTGCAACCGACGAGGGCACTTATATCGGGGCTACAGCACAGACCGACACGCTCAAGGAGCTTGCAAGCGGAAACGTTGATTTCGTAGTAATCGACAAGACAATGGCAAAGTCGATCGTAGGACAGGGCGACTACAAGTCTCTCGCTATCGCAGACAAGGTCGAGATCGAGAGCGAGCAGTACGCGATCGGATTTGAGAAGGGAAGCGCTCTTACCGCAAAGGTAAACGGCGCGATCAAGGAGCTTGCGGCAGACGGAACTCTCGACAGGCTCGCCGAGAAGTACGGTCTTTCCAACTACCTTATCAAGGAATACAAATAATACATACTTACTTGCCCGAGCTGCCACACCTACAGGTGCGGCAGCTTGGTTTGTGAAGGTGGAAATATGAACGATTTTCTTTTTACCCCTGTAACAGGCTTTATTCCCGTTACGATAGAGCTGCTCCGCGGCTTTGGTACGTCGCTTTCTCTCTTTTTGCTCACGCTGATATTTGCGCTTCCCCTGGGGCTTATAATATCCTTCGGCTCAATGTCGAAATTCACCCCCCTCAGAGCGGTGACAAAGACCTTTGTGTGGATAATCCGAGGCGTACCGCTCATGCTCCAGCTTTTTTTGGTTTTCTATGTGCCGGGAATGCTATTTGACGTTCAGTGGCCGAGCGAGGTGCTCGGGATCTCGGTAGACAGCCGTTTTTTGGCGGCGCTCGTTGCATTCGTGATAAACTATGCATGCTACTTTTCCGAGATATACAGAGGCGGTATCGAGAGCATACCGCGCGGTCAGTACGAGGCGGGAATGGTTCTCGGAATGACCAAAAAGCAGATATTTTTCAAGGTAGTGCTCATGCAGGTAGTAAAGCGCATCGTACCGCCTATGGCAAACGAGGTCATCACGCTTGTTAAGGACACAGCGCTTGCCCGCGTTATTGCGGTGGTCGAGATCATAAGAAGCGCAGAGCTGTTTATGAGCCGTGCAATTATATGGCCGCTGTTCTATGCGGGAGTATTCTATCTCGTCTTTGTCGGAGTGCTTACGGTGCTGTTCGGCAAGATAGAAAAGAAGCTTGATTACTACAAGGGGTGAGGATATGGCATTGCTTGAAGTCAAAAACATAAAAAAGAGCTTCGGAAAGACCGAGGTCCTGCGCGGTATTGATATTTCTCTTGAGCGCGGGGAGGTGCTGTGTATCATCGGATCCTCGGGAAGCGGCAAGACAACGCTTCTCAGGTGCCTGAATTTTCTCGAGAGAGCGGACGAGGGTAGTATAACCGTAGACGGCGAATGCCTCTTTGACGGAGAGAGGAGTGAGAAGGAAAACGACGCGGAGCTTTTTGAAAAGCGCCTGCATTTCGGGCTCGTTTTCCAGAATTTCAATCTGTTCCCTCAATATACCGCAAAAAAGAATATTACCCTTGCACTTGAGCTTCAAAAGAAAAAAACGCAGCCCGAGATTGACGAAATTGCAGACAGACTGCTTGAGAGCGTTGGACTGTCAGAAAAAGCGCATAATTACCCCTGCCAGCTTTCGGGAGGTCAGCAGCAGAGAGTTGCAATAGCAAGAGCACTTGCTCTCGAGCCCGATATACTCTGCTTTGACGAGCCGACCTCGGCACTCGATCCCGAGCTTACGGGAGAAGTGTTGAAGGTAATAAAGGGGCTGAAGAACACCGACCGCACAATGATCGTCGTAACACACGAGATGGAGTTTGCCCGCAACGTCGCGGACAGAGTGATATTTATGGCGGACGGAGTGATAGAGGAAGAGGGTACGCCCGATGAGGTGTTCGGAGCGCCCAAATCGGAAAAAACAAGACACTTCCTCCAAAAGAGCCTTGAGCAGATATGACTGTAAAACTCAACTACACTCAACAACATTCAATTACAAAAAAGACCGATCGATCTTTGACCGGTCTTTTTTATCGTATAGGAAATTGCGCAATTTTTGTATGCACAAAGCGCCCCTCCCGACTGTCATCCTCGAGCCTCGCTTGCATAAATTGTGCAATACGTCAGATCGATCGCGAGTCGTCGGCGATCACGTATG
>JAZMZS010000057.1:0-1659 GCA_045586105.1 Eubacteriales bacterium
AGCGATCTTCACGATCTCTGCAGTCTCCTTGAGGTTGGTTTCGTAGTCGCCGGTGCTTCCATCGAACATAATGCTCGAAAATCCGAGCTGTAAAGCTTCGATGCAACGGTCAAAGGTAAGACCGTGATCGTAGTGTACTACAACGGGAACGGTTGCTCTCTTTGCCGCCGCGATTATCGAAGGCGCGATGAGCTTGAGCTCTCCGTGAGGAAGAAGCACTTCTGCCGTACCGATGATGATGGGAGCGCGAAGCTCCTCTGCGGCAGCTATAGCCGCTTCAAGCATATCTGTGTCGGTCGTGTTAAAAAGACCAACCGCATAATGCTCTTTTTGTGCCTTGGGAAGTATATCGTTAAGATTTACTAACATGTAACAAGTTCCTTTCTCTTGTATGTTTTAAGGATTTTCTTGATTTCCTCTGCGGGCTTCATTCCGTCGATGGAATTTTCCGAGAAGAGATTGCAAGCGGCAGCCGCCGACGCAAATTCCAATATATCCTTGTCCGAGAAGCCGTTATATATAGCGTAAAGGCTTGCCGCGCAGAACGAGTCTCCTGCACCTACGCTGCCCTTGATTTCCGACGAGGGTATTTCAAGGGAGGGGACACAGGTAAAGAGTCCCGATTTATCAAGACAGAAGCCTGCAGGTTTACAGTGAACGATGACCTTTTCGCCTACGCCCTCGTTCATCGTAAGTCTCATAGCGCGCTTTATCGCCTCAAGGTCAAGCTTGCCGTCTTGATAGGGCTCTATGCCCCAAATATTGCAAAGCTCTATTTCGTTTAAAATAACGAAGTCGCAGTATTTGATAGAGGGTTTGATTACCTTCTCAAAGTCAAGCGTTGCGCTGCTTACAGCGTCAATAGAGGTCTTGATGCCCGCCTTCTGTACGTCGTGCAAGAATCTCGCCATAACCGTACCATACTCGCTGTCCTCTGCGTCGAATGCACCGAGAAGGAGAAGGTATGCGATATGGAGAATATCCGTTTTGAGATTTGCAATATCAACGTCCGCAGGGCAAAATTCGTCATTTGCTCCTCTGTAGTGGAAGAAGGTTCTCTCGCCTGCGGGAAGATTCATAACGTCCGAAAAGGACGTGAGCTTCTTTTCGGAAAACGTGATACGGGAGGTGTCGATTCCGTAGTCTCCGAGCATCTTTATTATGTATTTTCCGTTGTCGTCGTTACCGACTCTGCCGATAGCCGAAAGAGGCACGGTGGGGTCGATCTTTGCAAGGTTTATAGCCGTGTTGGGTACGGAACCGCCTACGCAAGTGGAAACGTCGCTGATATCGGAGAGCATACCGAGATCGGGGTAACGCTCAATTTGCTTTATCACGTCGCAGAGCATATTGCCTGCGAAAGTTATGCCTTTGCTGTACTTCATATGGCCACCTTAATTGCACTCGGGCTCGAGGGGACCTGCAAGCTCTGCAAGGTAGAAGAGTCTGCCGGGGATAGTAGGAATGAAGGTTGAGGTGATGTTCATATCGGGTCCGTAGTGGAGAGTTGTGAGGAAGCTCATGCCCTGCCAGCCCATGCCTCTGCCGAGAGCGCCGTCAGCACCGCCGATAGCGTAGTCAGCCTGAAGGAAGATGCCGGGGCCGATGGTGTTTGCCGTGCAGAAAACGAGAGTCGTTCTGCTCTTGAAGCTCGTGATA
>JAZMZS010000058.1:0-9674 GCA_045586105.1 Eubacteriales bacterium
TGTTCTGTAATCTACGCCGTTATATACGCTCGTAACGGTGATCTTACCGCTTGTGGTCGGCATTATCGTATCCGATTGCTTGTAGCAGCTGTAGTTGCCGCATACGACTATCGTTCCGCCCGCTTCGCCGAGATATCCTGCGGCAAGCGGAAGGCTGTTCACCGCAGTTTCGGGGGTCTTGCCGTCGTTTGTGAGCTTGCCCGTACCCGAGACGAATACCACACCGCCCTCTGTCACGGGAGCCTTGACTTTTTCGGAGGTGCCCGTGGTCAGCATGTCGAATATTACCTTAGGCAGGGCGTCGGATGCTTCGTCGTTCGGGTGAAGTCTGTCCGAGGTATGGAGAACGGTATCGTAATATTTGCGTAGATAAGGAAAGGTGTTTATAAACTCACATCCGGCATTTCTCGCTGCTCTTTCCTGCATTGCCTGAAGAGTGCCGTCAGTGTTCATTGAAGCACCGATATTCTGCACAGATAAGATAGAGCTGAGAACGTACACTCTCTTTACTGACGAAAGAGACTTGTAGGTATTTATGAGAGCCTCGTATTGCGTTTGTATCTCGTCGATAGCCTCGCGGCTTACCATGCTTGAGAGTGCGTCGTTAGTTCCGAGCATAATGAGGACCACGTCAGGCTCAAAGGCGACGCTGTCCTTGTATTGCTGAGTGAGAGTATAGGAAAGCGTTTTATCCTCTCTCTTGTTATACTTGTTGTCTGCCGGAAGAATATAGGAGCCTCCTCTGCCGAAGTTGCCGACCTCATACCCGTCACCGAGAAGAGCCCCGAGCTTGGCCGGATAGGAGTCCTTTTCTTTATCTGTTATACCCGTTCCTGCAGTAATGCTGTCGCCGATACACGCGATCTTGAGCTTGCCGCCATTGGTTTTCAGGTCGGTGATCAGCTTCGGAGTGTCGGGTGTGTTTTCGGGAGATGTTGTCTCGGGAACAGATTCCGAGGATGCTGACGCGGGCGTTGTTGTAAGGGAAGGTGTTATAGCCTGGGTCTGATCTGAGTTTTGAGTAACATTTCCGTTCTCCGTTGCAGGCGCCGGCTTGCCCGAGAAGGCGCAGAGCAAGAGAGACAGTGCCATGATCAGCCAAAACAATACTGTGTATCTGTGCATTTTCATAGTGTTGCTCCTTGTTTGGTTTTAATTATTATAGCAAAAACGTCATCTTGTGTAAAGATACGTCAATAGCGAAAACAGAAACGATATTATTGCGATCCCTTTTCCCGATAACATTTGAAAAATTGGCAGTAATTATTTGTTCAATTACATATTGATTTTTAATCATTGACGTGATATAATTTATTTGTATAAGTGTATCAATATTTTTACAGAAAGGATAAAATATCATTTTTTGATAGGTGAGCCGATATGATTTGTACCAGATGCGGTGCCCAGATGCAGGATGGAGCAAAATTCTGCAATAATTGCGGTCAGCCGGCGCAGGTGCCTCAGCCTGTGGCAGGAGGAGAGACTACCGTTCTCAGTGAGAACGCACGTGACTGGCAGTATGCACAGCAGAACAACAGCTTTGTCACAGGCGCACAGCCTCAGCAGACTTACACACCTCCCCAAGCACCAGCAGGAGGAGAGACTACCGTTCTCAGCGAGAATGCACGTGACTGGCAGTATGCACAGCAGAACAACAGCTTTGTCACAGGCGCACAGCCTCAGCAGACATACACACCTCCCCAAGCACCCGCAGGAGGAGATACCACCGTTCTCAGCGAGAATGCGCGTGACTGGCAGTATGCACAGCAGAATAATACATTTGTCACGGGCGTACAGTCTCAGCAGAACGCCTACGCTCAGCAGCCTCAGCAGAATGCTTATGCTCAGCAGAATTTTGCACAGCCTCAGTTTGAACAGCCAAAGGCTAAGAAAAAATCCAAAAAGGGACTTGCTATCGGAATTTCCGCAGCAGCTATCCTGCTTGTGGTTTCGTTGATCCTCACCTTCACTCTCACGCCTTTGAAGGGTGTTGCGGTCAGGACCTTCGGTTCATCCGATGATTACATGCAGTACGTAGAAGACAAGGCGATCAATACATACACCAACGATGCGCTGTCTGTATACGGAAAGTTTCTCTCTGCCGCTTCGGGTGCCGAGAAGTCATTTGAGTACGGCGGGACAGGACAGCTTAAGCTTAACGTCGGCGCGGATGCCGCTGAAATGCTCGAGCAGATCCTCAAGAGCAGAACGGGTGAGAATGTCGATCTTGATTGGCTCAATGGCATTACCATCGATATGAATGCCAATGTAAAGGATAACCTTTATCAGGCAGGGCTTGCGCTTAACCTCGACAGTCAGACCTTGGCTGATATAGACTGCATTCTCGATCTCAATGAGTTGGAGATGTATGTGGCGATCCTCAACCTCAGCTCGAAGTATATTGAGTTACCTATTGGCGAAATGCAGAGCAGCGTTCCTTCTTACGGCTATGACGCCGTTCCTTCCGCATCCTCCTCTTCCGCAGACATGGAGGAGCTGATGGAAAAGCTTCCCGAGATCGTTGAGCTTCTTCCCTCCGAGAAGGAGATGAACAAGTTTGCTTCCAAGTATATGGATATCTTTACCGATAATATCAAGGAAGTAAGCAAGACCACCGAGTCCGTTACTATCGTAGATATTTCCGAAAAGCTTACCGTGCTTGAGCTTGAGATAGATACAGATACCGTTGCGGCTATAGCTGTCAAGGTGTTTGAGACCGCGAAGACCGACAAGGATCTTGCAAAGTGCATCAACAGAATTGCCGACTATCTTGAGAAGGAAGATTACATCGACGATGCAGATGAGATCTATGACAACTTTGTTGATTCTATAGACGAGGCTCTTGATGAGCTCGAGGATCTTGAGGATATGGAAAATGAGAAGATCATGACCATCATCGACTATGTAAACTCGAGCCACGAGATCGTGGGCAGAGAGATCAAGGTTCCCGACGGTCCCTCTATCTCCTATCTTACCGTCCACAAGGGAAATAATTTCGAAACTCTTGTAAATATTCCCGACGTGCTTAAGTTCAAGGGTGAGGGAACCGATAAGGGTAATGTGGTCAACGGAGAGTTTACTCTCAGCGCATCGGGCAGCGAGCTTCTCGAGCTTGAGGTGACCGACTTTGATCTTGATACGCTTGAGGATGGATATATAAACGGCACATTCCGTATTGCTCCCTCGTCCGCATTGCTAAAGGAGGCGGGGCTGGATGATCAGAGCGCGGCTGCTCTTTCTGTCGCTGATCCTGCGCTCGAGCTTACGTTCGATATGAACAAAAAGAGTTCGTCTATCGATGTCAATATTCTTAACGGAGGAAAGCTTCTTGTTGGCGTCAGCCTGACAAGGGAGCCTGCAAAGGCAGAGGATATCACCGTTCCCTCGGGCAAGGATGTTGTAGACATGGAGGAATGGTCAGAATCGGCAGATCCGGCTAAGCTGGTAGATGCGCTGAAGAAGACGAGCTTCCCCAAGGAGCTTATTTCCATGCTTGAAGCAATGCTCAAAGGAGACATGCAGTAAGTATTTGTCCCGATATTGACAACTCAAAAACAGCGGCGCTGATATCATATCAGCGCCGCAGCTTTTACGGGAGCTTTTTGATGAAAATAGAGATCAAAGATATAAAAAAGAGATACGGCAGGAGGACGGTGCTTGACGGTACCGGCTTTACGTGCGAGAGCGGCGAGTGTATCGGAATTCTCGGAGCTAACGGAAGCGGAAAATCGACCCTGCTATCCATCCTCGCGGCTGTCACTCGTGCGGACGAAGGGGAATTTTTGTATGACGGAAAAAACCTGTTCAGCTATCCTAAGGTACGCTCGGGAATAGTGGGATATGTTCCTCAGGGAACTCCCTTGATAGAGGAGCTGAGCGCACTTGACAACCTGCGCCTGTGGTATGACAGAGAATCGCTGAAAAGAGAGCTTGAGTCGGGCGTGCTCGGAATGCTCGGCATAGACGGCTTTTTACATACTCGAGTGTCAAAAATGTCGGGAGGAATGAAAAAACGCCTCTCGATCGGGTGTGCCATATCGAGCCATCCGCCCGTTCTTTTGCTTGACGAGCCTATGGCTGCTCTTGATATTGTGTGCAAGCAGGCGATCATAGAGTATCTGAAGAGCCATATTGCGAGCGGAGGAATACTTTTATTGTCAACGCATGACGTGCTTGAGCTCGAGCTTTGCACACGCTGTTTTATTCTCAAGGAAGGCAAGCTGCGTCCGTTCGAGTACAAGGGTGATCTCGCGGAGCTGGCGGCGCAGTTGTAATATGAAAAGATATTTTTGCTTGCAGTTGAAGAGAACAGCAGGAAGCTTCATTATCATAGCTGCGGTGAGCATTCTTCTCGCGCTCGGTGTTTCTCTCATAATAACAGCTTTTTCGCAGGTGTCTCTCAGCGGTGAGGAGCACAGCCGATTCAGGATCGCATTGTGCGGAGATACAGAGGGAGATTACATTGAGCTCGGACTGAAGGCGATCGAAACTTTCGATGATACGCGCTTTACCCTCGATATACTCAAGATGTCCGAGGACGAGGCGGCAAAAGCGCTCTCGGGCGGTACGGTATCCGCATATGTTGTTTTGCCCGAGGATTTTATCGAAAAGGCGGTAAACGGCGTCGTTGAGCCTGTTACCTTTGTTACCTCTGCGGGACAGAGCAGCATCGCGACTATGGTAAAGGATGAGATAACTTATCTTATACGGGATCTTCTTGTATATTCGCAAAAGGGAACCTATGCAGTATATGATGCATTGCGTGAGAACGGAGCATCCGATATTGCCTATAAGTACATGAACGTGATAAGCATCGAGTATGCCGAGCTTGTTTTCAGCAGGAGCGGTGTGTATTCTTACAGGACCCTCGGTATTTCCGACGGACTGGGAATGAACGAATACTACGTGTGTGCGCTCTCGGTTCTGCTGGTCATGCTAATGGGGATACCGTTTGCCGTATTGCATATAAGATCCGACCGTTCTCTTGACCGGATACTTCTTTCGCGCGGTTATTCTGAGGCTGCGGTGCTCGGCTGTGAATATGCACTTCATGCTTTGTGTATGCTTTCGATTGGTGCAGTATCATTGCTCGTGATGGGTCTGATGCTTTCGGCAGGCTCGGGAACATCCTTGATCGAGCCTCAGACGCTTCTGAACGCTTCCTTTATACTCAGAATGATCCCCGCGGTGCTTATGATATCCGCTCTTGATATTTTACTTTTTGAATGTCAGGATAACATCGTGGGCGGTGTAGTGATGCATTTCTTTATTACTCTGTGCATGGGATATGCGTGCGGCTGTATGTATCCCGTTTATGCTTTGCCCGGTGTTATGCAGACGGCAGGGAAATTCCTCCCTGCGGGTCTCGGGCGGAGCTTTGCGGGCGGAGCTTTTACATACGAGCCGAGGTTCGGTGAGCTTGCTTGTATTTTGTTGTATACACTGATATTCCTCTCTTTTGCATACTGCATACGCTTATATAAGACAAGAAGATGTGAGAGGTGACGGTATGCGCAGAATATTATATTGGATACTGATGAATATCAAGCGCCTGTATAAAAAGCCGACATTTATAGCGGTACTGGCGCTTGTCCCGATAGCGGTACTGGCACTGAGCGCTGCGGCGGAGCAGCAGAGCGGCTTTATTCATATCGTTCTTGCATCTCATTCGGAAAAGGACCGTGTGGCAAATGAGGTGATCGATGAATTTCTCAGCGAGAGCTCTATAGTCCGTTTTTCGCGTGCGAGCACCCCGGAAGAAGCCCTGAGGGCAGGCAGCGGCGGAGATGCGGACGAAGCGTGGATATTCTCGGATAACGCCGATAAGAGACTGGAGGAGTATTCCTCGACGTCATCCTCGGGAGAAGCATTTGTTACAGTAGTCGGCAGAGAGGAAAACGTGTTTCTCGGCCTGGCGAGAGAAAAGCTGGCGGGAGCCTTGTACAAGCGCTGTGCCGAAGCGCACTATATCAGCTTTGCGCGAAACAGCGCGGAGGGAAGGCTCGATATGCTCTCAGACGAGGAGCTGATGCGGTATTTTGATGATGTCAACATTACAGAGGAGCTTTTTGTGTTCGGGGAGCATGGCGGACAGAATGCTCAGGAGAAGAGAGACGGCGGCTATATTACCGCGCCCGTAAGAGGACTGCTCGGGGTTCTGTGCACGGTTTGCGGTCTTGCGGCTGCAATGTATTATCTGGATGATGAAAAGCGCGGAGCTTTTTCGAGGGTTCCCGAGAACAGACGGATCCCCCTTGCGCTTGCGGCTGTTTTTGTGGCGGTCATAAATATCGCGGCGGCAAGCCTCGTATCCATGAAAATATCGGGAGCCGCTGTGTCTGTCGGCTTTGAGATCATACTCGCCCTTGCTTATTCCTTGTGCGTTTCCTGCTTTTGTCTGCTTCTTATGTCCTTACTTGGAAGCAACAAATTGATCGGACCGATGATACTTCCGATATCGGTAGTGATGATAGCGGTGTGTCCTGTGTTCTTTGATTTCAGAGCTTTCTTGAAAATACAGCTTCTCTTTCCTCCTACCTATTATGTCAATTCGGTGTATGATGCACGGTATGTTTTGTTTATGCTCATATATGCCTTGATATGTCTGTGCCTTTGTCTGATCATCGATAAGTGCCGTAAGCTTTTCAAAACCAAAATATAAAAAAGACCCTTCCGATTTTTGTCGGAAAGGGCCTTTTTCGGATTATTTGTCGGGCGTCTCTATAAGAATGTTACGTATAGAAGCGATCTCAGCCTCCGTAACACCGATGGTGTTAATAAGAAAGTCCTCGATCTGTTCGTTGATATTGTTGCCCTTGTGCTGCTTCAGATTAGCAACAACAACGTCCATATAGCCGTAGGTCGCATAATCCTCTGTGCGCATTGCGGTAAGAAGATAGTCGTTCATCATCTCCTCCTCGGACATATTGAGGATCCCTTCGAGAAGGTAGATTATCGTACCTGTACGGTCAGCGCCGTACGTACAGTGAAGATACATCGGATAGTTGTTAGGATCGGCAAGATCGGAGAATATCTCCTTTACCGATTGAGCATAGGTAGCGTTGAACAGCTGTCCGTAAGCAGGAGCTGTATAGAAACGGTGTGTGACATTCTCGCCCAGTCTCGAATTGTACTCGTTTTGCACAAGCGTGGCTTCCCTCAGGTCAAGCTCGAATACAAAGCCGAAATCCTTCTGTGCGGCTTCTGCGTTCTCCTTGGAAAGGAAATAACTGTTTACTACCAGTCCGTCAAGCTCGGCGCCGCGGATGATCATGCCCTGCTTGATCTTGTTTCCGTCAAGATTGGTGTAGCCTCCGATATCGCGGGTGTTTGATACACCGGGGATCTTTACAAACCGCGTGGATTCGGCGGTTCTGAAGCTGCCTGTGTATTCCTTTTCGGCTACGGTGACACGGTAATAATAGTCGGTGCCGGTCTTGAGGTTGTCTATAAGAAGAGTATTACTTCTGCTTGACAGAACAAATGCTCTTGCGTTTGACAGATCCGGCTTTTCGCTCAGAAGCATAGCTCCGTCAGCACCCTTGATAGAATAGTTGAATGCAAGAGGACGGTAAGGAGAACCGCCTTTGATGGCATCTTGAATACTGCACTCTCCCTCATAGAATGACTTTGCGTCGGGAGTGCAGAGAAGCACATCCTCCTCGAAGGTAGGAAGGATAACACTGATCTCCGTTGCGGGAGCTGTGTCATCGTTATCTCCGTCATCGTGGGGTCTCGAGCCGAGAATTCCCGCAACTATACAGAGCACGATCATTGCGGCAGCCGCCGTGCAGAGTATCGCTATATTGAATTTGTTGGATCTTGACAGATGCTTTTTCTTTTTGCCGGATCTCTTTTTGCCGCTGCTTTTTTGCTTTTTCGGAGGAATGTAGGAATCGGGTATCAGCTTGTAGTCCTCTCCGAAGGTATAAGTACCGCGCGGTACGATCCCATGTGCCATCTCACGGTGTACGATGTGCATTCCGCGCACTGCTCTTCCGTTTTTGCCGATGTAGTAAATATCTCCGTTATCTTCAATGATGCCGGCGTGACAAGGCTCGTCATCCTTGTAGAAGATAAGCTCATCGTTTTCGTAAAAAAGTCCGTTTTTCATCTTTTTCTCTCATTCATTCTGCATGTTGTCTCGGAAACTTACCTTTTATTTAATTATAACATAACTTAAGCAGGTTTACAATATGTATTTTCAGTCAATAATCGAAACTCTGAGAGAACGACTTTTGTATCTATTTCCCAAAAAAGCGACTTTGTCCAAAAAACGCACACAAAAGCAAAATATCGGGTGGTTCAAGTGCATGTTGACAATTTATCTTCTCTGAGATAGAATAATAGTGATAAAAACTTCAAGGAGACGGATATGCCTTTACATATTGTAAGAAACGATATAACCCAAATGACGGTAGATGCCATTGTAAATGCGGCAAACGAGACCCTGCTCGGAGGCGGAGGGGTCGATGGCGCAATTCACCGCGCTGCAGGCCCCGGGCTTCTTGGGGAATGCCGAACGCTCGGCGGATGCCGTACCGGTGAAGCCAAGATAACGGGCGGATACGATCTTCCGTGCAAGCACGTTATTCATACGGTCGGTCCGATATACGAGGACGGCAGACAAGGCGAAAGAGATGCGCTTGTATCCTGCTACAGAGAGTCGCTCCGCCTTGCATTGGAGCACGGCTGCGAGAGCATTGCTTTTCCCCTTATTTCCTCGGGAGTGTACGGATATCCGAAGGCTGAGGCGCTGAGGGTCGCCGTAGAGACGATAAGTGCGTTTCTGCTTGAGCATGATATGACTGCGTATATCGTTGTTTTTGACCGAGCATCGTACAAGATCAGCTCTAAACTGTTTTCCGACATCGAGGAATTTATCGATGACCGATACGTTGATATACGGGAGGATAGCGAAAGAAGACTCAAGCCGTTTGAGGGAAGCAAACGCTTCGCGGCGGCAGCTCCGACCGCGGCAATGCCGAGCCCTGCCGCGTACACTGATGAATGCGAGTGCTTTGCGGAGGAGGATCTTGAATCGAGGATAAGGAGCATCGACGAGAGCTTTTCCGAGATGCTGCTCCGAAAGATCGATGAGAGCACAATGACCGATGCTGAGTGCTACAAAAAGGCGAATATCGACCGCAAGCTTTTCTCAAAGATACGGAGCGACGTTCACTACAAGCCATCAAAGCAGACCGCCATCGCCTTTGCGATCGCACTCGAGCTTTCGCTTGAGGAGACCGAGGATATGCTGAGAAAGGCAGGCTTTGCTCTTTCGCACAGCAATAAGTTTGATATTATCATAGAATACTTTATAAGCCGCGGAAACTATAACATATTCGAAATTAACGAAGCACTGTTCGCTTTTGATCAGTGTCTGCTTGGAGCGTGAAGCATGAAAAGGATAAAGATCACCGCCGTGCGTAAGGCGCGTTACGACGACTTAATAGAAAAATATGAAAATCCGATCACGCACGCCTGCGATATTGAGGAGGGGCAGATATTCATCTCTGACGGATGGGAGAAGCCCGAGGGCTTTTGCGGCAGTGCGTGGGAGAGCGTCTGTCCCTTTGTCAGAGCACTCTCGCACGGTGCGGAGAATTTTTATGACGGTTGGATGAAGGATCCAAAGTCCGCTATGATATCCTGTAACGACGGATTCCGTCCGG
>JAZMZS010000059.1:0-10019 GCA_045586105.1 Eubacteriales bacterium
ATTGCAAGACTTTATGAAGAAACGGCAGATAAAATCACATCTGAAGCGGAAAAGTTTTATATCAAGGTGAGCGACTAATGAATAAAGCCATATTGAAAAAGCTCAAGGAAATGAAAGAACGAAAGCTCATTGACGAGGAAACGGAAAAAAGACATCAAGAGTTTTTGAACTATATTCAATACTTGATAGATAACCCACAGCCAAACAGAAATATACACGATTTTGAAAGCGAGGACTAAATGACAAGGGATATACTGAAACGTATTCAAGCGTTGGAAAATGACGAGGTAATCGAAATCGAGGATATTTCAATGTATGAAAGAGAAATTTTCGGAGAGGAAACAACAGCAGATGACGAACAGCATAATTCAAAGGTTGAAAAGGCTTGAACAAATTTCCCCTAATCGCCTTGTTATTCTCGCAAACTTTGACGGTGTGGAAAAGGAATGTTCCGTTGATGAACTTGAAGCAAATCCAAACGCTTGCTTTATCAGAGTAGTAAGCGGAAACAGCCTTGACGATGTGCAAAGAATATTAAACAGAATTGAGGGGATAGCGTATGCAGAAGAAAATATATGAACGACTTTCCGATCTTGAAAAAGAGCTGTACCGTGATGTGTGGGCAGATGTTACATACAAGGACGGCACACAAAAACGTATCAAGATGTTAGATGTTTTGAGCCTGTACACAAACGGCGGTACACCGCCACAGATAGCAGATGTATCATTTATCGGTAATACATCTAATCAAGGGATATTGCCTGACCTTGTAAAATATCTGATTGAAACAAGCCGATAAAAAGCAAAAAAAGCGGTTGAGGTTTTTACGCCTTAACCGCTGATTTTTTATAATTTTTGAGTGTTCGGACATCAAACGGACATCAAAACAGAAACGCCGTTCTGCAAAATCTCGCAAAAACGGCGTTTTTCTCTGTTTTTCTCTTGTTTTCTCGCTTTTTGATAATGTTGTAATTATCTCTTTGAGAACTGGGGTGCACGACGTGCAGCCTTGAGTCCGTACTTCTTTCTTTCCTTCATACGAGGATCACGGGTAAGGAAGCCTGCCTTCTTGAGTGCAGACTTGTAGTTCTCGTCTGCGGTTACGAGTGCACGAGCAAGTCCGTGACGGATAGCACCTGCCTGACCGCTAAATCCTCCGCCGCGTACGTTTGCGATTATGTCAAACTTACCGGTAGTCTCGGTAACGCCGAAGGGCTGGTTAACGATGAGCTTGAGGGTCTCAAGACCGAAGTACTCGTCGATATCTCTGCCGTTGATGGTGATAACACCGGTACCGGGCATAACGCGAACGCGAGCTACAGAGCTCTTTCTTCTACCCGTTCCGTAAAAATAAGGTTTAGCACTTGTATACATCTTTTATATACCTATCCTTTCTCTATCAGTCAAAGTTGTAAGGAGTAGGCTGCTGAGCCTCCTGCTTATGCTCTGCACCTGCATATACCTTGAGTCTGGTAAATGCCTTGTCACCGATAGAATTGTGGGGAAGCATTCCCTTGATAGCGAGCTCCATTGCGAGCTCGGGCTTGGTTGCCATAAGTGTGGAGTACTTAACTTCCTTCAGTCCGCCGATATAGCCGGAATGATGACGGTAGTACTTCTGATTGAGCTTGTCTCCCGTGAGAACTGCGTCCTTAGCGTTGATAACGATAACAAACTCGCCGCAGTCAACGTGAGGGGTGAACTCAGGTCTGTGCTTGCCGCGGAGAATGTTTGCTGCAGCTACAGCGGTCTTACCGAGGGGCTTACCTGCCGCATCGATCACGTACCACTTGCGCTCGATCGTTTCAGCTTTTGCCATAAATGTTGACATTACTGATTCCTCCAATAATTTGATTAGTTTTTTTCGAACGTATGAGATTATAGCACACCGCCCTTCCCTTGTCAATACCTTTTTGAAAAGATTTTTCGTTTTTTTAATTTAGCATAGAGCAAGCTCCCGAAATCTCCGTTTTTCTCGTTTTTTTATATCATTTGCTCACCCGCCGCGCAAAAAATATTTTTCCTTCTTTTTTCTTGACACCCATATTCTTTGGTAGTATAATAAATAAGTATTTATATATCAAAGGAGCGAATATCGTGGCTAAGATAGGTTTCGACAACGAAGAATATATAAAAAAGCAATCCGAGCAGATTGCAAAAAGAATATCCGAGTTTGGCGGTAAGCTCTATCTTGAGTTTGGCGGTAAGCTTTTTGACGATTATCACGCGTCGAGAGTTCTGCCGGGCTTCCGTCCCGACTCAAAGCTCCAGATGCTCCGCAACATTGCGGATGATGTCGAGATTGTCATCGTCATTTCATCCTGCGATATTGAGAATTCAAAGATACGCCGCGATATCGGCATTTCCTACGACAACGACGTGCTCAGGCTCATCGACGCATTCCGTGATTTCGGGCTTTTTGTCGGAAGCGTAGTTATATCAAAGTACAACGATCAGCCGACTGCGGCTAAGTTCAAGGAGAGGCTCGAGCATCTCGGAATAAAGACGTATCTGCACAGACCTATAGCCGGATATCCTTACGACGTCGAGCATATAGTCAGTCCCGACGGCTTTGGTAAAAACGAATACATCGAGACCGAGCGTCCGCTCGTCGTAGTTACCGCCCCCGGCCCGGGAAGCGGAAAGATGGCTACCTGTCTATCTCAGCTCTACCATGACAATAAGCGCGGCATTTCCGCAGGATATGCGAAATTCGAGACCTTCCCGATCTGGAACATTCCGCTAAAGCACCCCGTAAACCTCGCATACGAGGCGGCAACTGCCGATCTTGATGACGTTAACATGATAGATCCCTATCATCTTGAGGCTTACGGCACTACGGCTGTAAACTACAACCGCGACGTAGAGGTGTTCCCTGTTCTCAACGCAATATTCGAGCATATAAACGGTGAAAGCCCGTACAAATCTCCGACAGACATGGGCGTTAACATGGCAGGCAACTGCATATTCGATGACGATGCCGTAAGAGAAGCATCGGGACAGGAGATAATACGCCGTTACTTCGCCGCTCTATGTGATCAGAGAGACGGAAGAGTAAAGAACACGGTCGTCGGAAAGATCGAGGTTCTCATGAACCAGGCAAAGGTTTCCGTCGACGACAGAAAAACGGTCAAGGCGGCTATAAACCGCTCTATAGAAACGAACAACCAGCCCGCGGTCGCTATTGAGCTCAAGGATGGAAGAATAGTTACGGGCAAGACCTCGGAGCTCTTGGGTGCGGCAAGCGCGGCGCTCTTGAACGCCGTCAAGGTGCTCGCGGATTTCCCGAGAGAAACTACGATGATAGCTCCCGAAACGATCATTCCGATACAGGAGCTGAAAACGAAGATCCTCGGAAATCACAACCCGAGACTTCACTCGGACGAAGCGCTCATCGCACTTTCCATCTCGGCTTCGACCGATCCCGTGGCGGCGAAGGCAATGGAAAAGCTGGAGCTTCTGAAGGGATGCCAGGCGCATTCGACGGTCATTCTCTCTCAGGTCGACAATGACGTTTACCGCAAGCTCGGAATAGATCTTACCTGTGAGCCTCAGTATAACACGAAAAAGCTTTATCATAAATAAACTGCAATAGCTATGCGAGGGGAACCCATAAAGGTTCCCCTCGTGTTGCTTTTTATAACGTTATTTACTTGGCAGTACATCGGAAAACATGATCAGGTTTGCAGTGATCCGTTCTTCCGGTGTCAACGGTTTAAACGTCCCGTCGGAGTAGAGGATATCCAAAACCATAAGCGCCACCTCATGTCCCACAAAACCGCTTACACCCCAATTCACTATCAGCTCCTGCATCTGGGGAGGATAGTCTCTTGCCTCGATCATGGCGCACTCTAACGCAAAGCCCGAGAACATCTCTTTCGTGTTTTCATCAAGCTCGGGAAGCAGACCGAAAAAGTGCTTGTAATCGTCATTGACTACCATTATGTTCACTTTGTTCGTCTTTGAGAGAAATCTTCTCTCCCGAAGGCGCTCATATTTTGATCTGTTTGCGTTTATCTCGGGAAGATCCCCGCGCATAAACTCATATAAGTATTCGTAATCCGTATCGAGGTTGTTCTGCCAGGCTCCCTCTCTCGAGTCAAACCTCGAATCTACCGACCAAGAAAAAACGGCAGGATACATTTCCGATCTTCTAGTCATATGTCCGCACGCCCACAAGCCTTTTTGTTCGATAGTAGGCACGAAATCGGGATCTCTGCACTCACGCGGAAGATGAACGAAAGCAACGTATTCTTCACCGCTTGCCGTTTTGATCCTGTACTTCGAATCGTCCTTTTTCGTCTTCAAGCCGCATTTTGAGGATACGGCGTAGTATACGGCTGCCGACTCAAGCAGTTCTCTGTTACCTGTCGGAATATAAACGTTCTCTACCGATCCGAGCGCTTCTCTGACTGCAGGCACGTACTTCTCCGTAAGCATCTCTGCTATCTCCATCTGCTTTTTTAGTTTGATCTCTTCAAATTCGTTCGAGTACGTCGCAGCATCAAATTTAACGTACGTAGTGTACTTACCGCCCTGCCCCTTTACGAGAAATCCGTTTTCTTCAAGGTACGCCACTCTGTCCTCAATAAACACGGGCGTTATGCCAAGCTCCTCCGCTATCTCGTTTTGCGTTTTGGGTGTAAAGTAAACGCTGTAAACGATATTAAGGTTCAACCTGTCGCTGAGATACACCTCGGGGCCGCGGTTTTTTCCGGGATTTCCCGCGTGACCGAAGCCCGTCGCCTTTATTGGCGAGAGTCCAAGCTTGCCGATCTTCCTTTCCATATAGATGCCCTCCTTTATTTCACTTCTTGCTTTGTTCAAATGCCATTTTACAGTACCCTCGGGCATGTTCATTGACCGTGCAATTTCTGCGACAGTCTTGTTTTTGTAATAAAACAGATAAACTGCTCTGCGGCGCTTCTCGGTCAAAAAAGCGATCTCGCGGCGCAGCCGCACAAGCTCCTGCTCGGACGAGTCGTCAAAGAATTCCTCCTCGTAGGATATAGGCACTCCGTCGATAGATATGCCCCGGTGCATTTTCTTTGTGATTACAAACCTTGAATACGTATGCTTACAGATGCGCAGTATATATGCATCGATATTGTTAATTTGCCCGCACTTGAGAAGCGACGTATACACCTGTACCACGATGTCGGCACACAGTTCTTCCGCTTCTTCATACGAAAAGGTATGCTTAACGGAAAAACCGTATATTCTTTCAAGACGATCGACTATGATCTTGTCCGCTTGCTGTTTGTCCATTTTTATTACTCCGAGCTCGTTTGTATATAATGTGGAGGGTATTTCCAAAAGGTTGGCGATCCCGATGATCTTTTTTTATTTTAGCATATGTTATCATATTACACAAGAACAAGAAGAAGCTTCGGGGGGTAGTGTGTAAAATGTTTTTTGAAATATTTAACCGTCAACGTTGAAAATGACTGCGGCGGATGATATAATGTGTTTACAAAATCTCAAAAAAGGAGATGCTCCGCTATGGGAATGACTATCACAAGCATACACGTATATACAAACGAACAGTTAAACTGTCATCAGCTCGAATTCAGATCCTTTTCCCGTGAATGGCAGACCTGCGTGACCGATCTTACCGACAGTGATGACAATTACCTGTATGACGTTGCAAGATCTCTGTCTAAGACAGTTCCCGCACCCGTTCTTCTTTTTTCCATATTTGACAGCGACGCCATCTGCTTTCATTTTTTCAAAAACGGAAAACGTGTTGCAAGCTACTTTGACGATGAATTCTCACAGAGCGATCATATATACAGTATTCCCGCTCTTGTCGGTTACGGTGACGGATATAAAAAGCGATTGTCCAAGATCCTGAGCTCGAGCGATGCGGAAGAAAAAACTCAACTGCTCGAGGAATATTTCGGAGTTGGCTTGTTGCCGTTTCAGGATATTATTACAACAGAGCCCGAAGCTCTCCGAAGAGAAAAGGGAGAGGTATTGTATAACGAATATTTGGAAAGGGAGGAAGCTATCTCAGGCAAACGCGCTCCCGTTACCGCAAAGCTGATAGCAGAGTACAAGGGAAAGATATTCTATGATATACCCGGAGGCAGGACTAAAAAGGAGCACTGTTATTTGTTCGGATATGAAAGCAACAGCAAGGTCTTGCATCCCGTTCGATTTTGCGGAGACAGATTGGAGGACATATCTTCAGAAGAATTTAACAAAGACCGTATCAACAAATATTCCCCACGTTTTTATGACACCGAATTCCGCGCACATGTCTGCTACACCGTTTTCAACGAACTCGCGCCCGAACCGTACAGAAATAGGTCTATGATCCTGCCATCAGGCTTTTATCCGTGCGGCTTTGACGGTAAAGGCAGACTTATTCTGGACGGACAGTCGAAGATATGTATAGTCAACGGGGATCTTAAGATCATCGCGAAGATCTCTATCAAGGGGGACGTTGCCGAAATAATGGGTGACTATATACTTACTTCATCCGGAGACAGCTTTTGCGGATACGTATACGAGCCTAAGGCTGCCGTCAGAATATATAAGCTCACAGAAAAAGAAGAGTGACCGCGGGGTCAGAATTACTGTATTCGTCGATCGGCAAAACACGAGCCGCCTGCGAAAGCAGGTGGCTCGTGTCGTTGTTATCATCCGTTCATTTCCTTACTGATACTATTTACACTTGTTGTCCTTGATGATGGAAGAAAGAGAGGGCGGGCAGAACTCGTTGATCGGAAATTGCATATTGCGGAAGATAGCGCAGGGGTCTTCGTCCTCGGAGACTACACATTCCTTTTCGGGAACGCAGTATTCCGTACCCGAAATGAGAAGTTGAGCGGGGCGCTCCATACGTACTACCGAGAAAAATCCGAGCGACACGGTCAGCTTCTTCCCTTCCTCGCAGTCCGAGAGGGGCGCTGAAAGCGTGCAGCATACGTTCTCGGGGATATCCGAGCAGGAGCAGCAGCAACAGCAAGCGGTCTTGCGGTGCTCGTGCTCGATCTTGACTCCGAGCACTATAGGATCTGCGATCTCGAGCACGGCAATAGGCATATTCGAGGAGCACTCAGCGCCCGAGAGGTCGGGACGGTGGCAGAAGTTGTCTTCAACTCCGCTCTTGTAGATGCTGACGTTTCCTTCGCTTCCGTAAAGTATGACCTTCTTTTCCACAACTGCAATTCCCTCGAATTCCTGGGAATTGCCCTTGCATACGCAAGCCTCAAAGCGGAGCTTGACGTAGATGCGCATGCTTATCTGGTAAAAACCGCGGTTGAAGTTTATAGGATCAACCGAAATGTTGGCATACACTACGCAAGCGCTCTTGGCTCTGACGGCGGTGGTATGCTCAATTATCTCACGTCCGAAGTCGGTGAGATAAACGACTGTATCCTCATAGCAGTCCTTGTCTCTGCAGGAATCGAGTATACGGTAGGTATCGATGCATATCGACTCGCGGGGGATAGAGGGACCTGCACAATTACATCTGATATCAGACATTGAAATCGTCTCTCCTTGAGTTAGATTGAAGGGATGCTCCCTTCCCTAACATTGTATGAGGAGAGGCGGATTTGGTGATAAACGAGATGCTGAGAGAGCCAACTATAGAAAAAGCGCTGCAAGGATCTGCAACGCTTTTTTAGTCTTACTTTATCGGTGCTTTCGTCAGCGTGATCACGGGGCGGACGCCGTAGCTTGAATAGTTGACGCCCGAGCCTCGGATATCGGCCTCTCCTTTTCCGTTGACCTTGGCGGCGCTGTTCTGTGTTGCGCCGGGTGAGCGCAGCCACCAAAACGTTCCCGGGACGTCGGATTTATTATACACTCCGCGCTCGACCGCATACGCGGTAGGATAGCCGATAGAATTATTCTCGTTTAACAGCTTCTCCGCCTCGGGGATCGAGAGCAGATACACGGCGTCCTCCGTTGCATCTCCGCCCTTAGTACCGCAACGGTCATTATCGGGGTTTTCGTTATTGACCGTGCTGAGCATTGCACGCTCGGTATCCGTGAAGGCGGCTTCTGCAAACTCACCGCCGAGCCATTCGCGAAGGGATGCGCTCTGCCAATAAGCGGGGGCATCCTTATTCTCGTGGTACATCACGCAGTCAATGACGTATTTGGTCATAAGGGTAACGCTTCCCTCTCCCGCTTCAAGCACGATCCACTCGAGCGCCTCCTTGCCGTTTCCACCGTTACCGTCCTGCTCGTAATTACCGAATATAACGCTCTCACCCGCCTCAAGACCGAACAGGCGGTATTCCGAGAGCAGCTTTTCGCTCCCGCTAAAGCCTCCCGCGGCGCGAAGAGCGCGTGCGGCATCATCGTATCTTCCGTCTGCTATTGCTTTTTTCGCGGTGCTGAGATGAACTGCGGGAATTATCAGAGTAAAGGTAAGCACTACGCAAAGAAGGACTGCGATAGTGGATGCGGCAACGGTTATTATAAGCTTTTTTCTTTTTTCCTTTTTTCGTGCAAGTGCGGCTCTGTTGTCTCTCGCTCTCTGTGCCGCTTCCTCGAGCTCCCTTGCCTCTTGGCGTCGGCGCTCTGCCTCCTCGCGCTCCTCACGTTCCTTTTCAAGATAACGCTCGCGTGCCGAGAGATAATCCTCAGCGAGATCCTCTCCGAGCGCTTCCGCGCGGTAATCCTTTGCTTCCTCTACGGGAGCGGTGGCGAGATACTTCTCGTTATTCTTCTTCTGCTCCCTATCGATCATTTCAATTATCGGAGCATAAACTTCCATAGCCTCAGCCGGTGCTGATGCCGCAAGTTTCTTGTAATAATCGCTGTCAGCGGTCAGGTATGGCTGCGTTTTATCGCAGACAAACTGATAGCTTCCGTCATGGAGATCCTCATATCTTGCTCCGAACTCGGCAAGAAGGGCTCCAAAGCGAGCGGTATAGTCCTCCGCGTCGTTTTTGACGATTATCTCGTACATCTGTAAGGCGTTGAAGTACTGCCCGTCGGTCTGATACCACTGCGCCTTTGCATGGAGCTCAAGCATCTCGGGTTGTATATTGCCGTAAAAGGAGGTCAGTGCGCACCTCGGGCAGATATGCCTGCCCTCTCCTGCATATTCTATCTTATTTGCACATTGAATACAGTATAATTCTGTCAAAGCCAAATCTCCGTTGAATATAAATAATTTCATTTTGATTATATAACATCAAGCGTTCCAAGTCAAGATAGGTAAGTGATCAAAGGGGGCGGGAAATTGTAACTTTTATTTAAAAAACACATCACACCCTTAAAATAGCCTCCGCACCGATATTGACAAGAGAGAGAAAGCGTGTTAAAATATATTGAATAACTATATATCAAACGACCGATAGATATCGAAAGGAACACAAAAAATGGCATCAGAGAAGAAAATGGTGGAGCAGATCACGTCGATGGACGAGGATTTTGCAAAATGGTACACCGACATCGTAAAAAAAGCAGAGCTTATTGAATATACAAGCGTAAAGGGATGCATGGTCATCCGTCCCTACGGCTACGCTATCTGGGAGAATATGCAGAGAATTCTCGACGGAATGTTCAAGGCGACGGGCCACGAGAACGTGTGCATGCCTATGTTTATTCCCGAGTCCCTGCTCAACAAGGAAAAGGATCACGTCGAGGGCTTTGCTCCCGAGGTCGCATGGGTCACTCACGGCGGAAGCGAGAAGCTTGAGGAGCGCCTTTGCGTACGTCCCACCTCGGAAACTCTCTTCTGTGAGCATTACGCGAACGTAGTTCATTCCTACAGAGACCTCCCGAAGAAATACAATCAGTGGGAAAGCGTAGTAAGATGGGAGAAGAACACCCGTCCCTTCCTTCGCTCAAGAGAATTCCTCTGGCAGGAGGGTCACACCATTCACGCTACTGCAGAGGAGGCTATCGAGGAGACCGAGCGTATGCTCGGCGTATACGCTGACTTCTGCGAAAAGAACCTCGCTATGCCCGTAGTCAAGGGTAAGAAGACCGAGAGCGACAAGTTCGCAGGTGCGGTATCCACCTATGCTATCGAGGCGCTCATGCATGAC
>JAZMZS010000060.1:0-3686 GCA_045586105.1 Eubacteriales bacterium
AAAAAACATCTCATTGTCATCACTGCTGTGATACTGCTCGTTCTTCTTGCAGTACCCTTTGCACTGGTGACCTCGGCTGACGTTGTGCTCCCCGACGAGCCCATAGTCACAAACAATAAGGTAGTTTACTTCGGTCACGGAGGAAAGGGAACGAAGGATGGCTCGAGTGCCGCTAATTTCCTTCCTACCGACGGTTGGGATCCTGTGACTTACCCGAAGGATCCCCCTGTATATCCGATGGCTGACGCGCTCAAGTCGGGCGGAACCTTCGTTCCCGCAGGCAAGGGCTATGTTGGAGCGACCTGCATTATAGGTGCGACCGATACTCCCGTGCTTTTCACCGCATGGGACGGCGAAAAGGACTTTACGGGAACTATTGACGGCGCTACCGATGATAACGGCAACGGACTTGCCGACAAGCAGGGAACGCAGACCGGTATGTTCATGATAGCCAACAACAAGAAGGCTACCTTCATGGGCGATGTTATATTTGACAGGATCACCATTCTTGACCGTACCAAGGGTGCAAGCGTAGGCGCTCCCCAGACCACTACATACGTGGTCGGCACTACCGGCAGAATGGTCATCGGCCCCGACGTTACTATCACGGGAAGCCACAATGACGTAGAAAACTCCCTCTACAACCCCATTCTCGAGGTTCAGGCGGGCGGATATGCGTTCCTTCATTCTATCGGCTTTTCCAAGTATATCGGTGACGGTGTCATCGTTGTCGGCGACGAGGTAAAGGGCAGCGTCACTGCCGCTACCTTCGCTGACTTTGACGGTGTCGTAGTTGACAAGAACGGAAAGACTCTCTTTGCTTCCGCTCCCGAGACCGATGCTCCTGAGACTGATGCTCCCGACACTCCCGATGTCCCCGAGCTTCCCGGCAAGCCTTCCGCTACCGGAACAAAGAAGTTCTATATCGTTTATGACAAGACCGAGGCTGGCGTTGTCGGAACCGCTGCAGGCGGTGCTACCGCTAATCCCCCCTACAAGACATCTATTGCGGGCGGTTGGAGCGGCATGATGAACGGCGAGATGGCTGACGGCGGTACGCTCGTTGCCGCAGGTAAGGTATTCATACCTCAGACCTATGCATTCCCCGCAACTACGCATCCTATCGTATTTACGGCTGTAGACGGAGAGAAGGATTATACCTCCAGAGATGCCGGTGGTAATATCAAATACATGAGGGCCGACGGCAACAATGACGGTCAGTACGGAATGTTCATGATAGCCAACGGCAATGCCGCAAAGAACGGCAAGGATGTTATCGTTACCTTCAACGGCGACGTTATCTTCGACAATATCGTTATTCTTTCGAGACTCACCGAGGGTCAGAAGAACAACGGCGAGTATCCCGCTACTATCGCTGTCAAGTCTAAGCTTTGGGTCAAGGACAACGTTCAGTTTGCCAACATGAGAGGCAACCAGAACTACAAGCTCAGAGTTGATGCGGGCGCTGTTGCATATCTTGATGCCGCAGGCTTCGGCTCGTATGCAGGAACCGGTACTATCGTTATCGGCGATGCTATAAAGGCAAGTGTTACCAAGAGCATGTTCGCAGGCTTTGACGGAGCTGTAGTCGATTCTCAGGGCAATCCTCTGTTTGCGGCACAGCCCGAGGATACTACTCCTCCCGCAGACACCGATGCTCCCGCAGATACCGATGCTCCCGCAGATACTACTCCCGACGTTCCCGCAGACACCACTCCTGTTGAGCTTCCCGCAAAGCCCAAGTTCGAGGGAACGAATCAGCAGTATATCGCAAACAAGAATTATCCCGCAGACCCCACCAAGGGCAAGGATACTACCAACATGATCAGCGGTTCTGCCACAGGCGGAGCTACAGCAGATCTTCCCTATGATATCTCCATCTCGGGCGGCTGGACTAACTTTGTTCAGAACAAGCTCGGCGACGGTGTAAAGATCATTGCCGCAGGTAAGGTATACATTCCTTCGACCTTCACATTCCCCAAAACCGCACAGCCTATCATGTTCACCGCAAATGACGGCTCGCATGACTTCACCTCGAGAGATGAAGAGGGCAACCTCTACTTCATGAAGGATGACGGCAACAATGCAGGTCAGTACGGAATGTTCATGATCGAGAACGTTGCCGCAGGCGCCGCTATGAAGGAGATCACCTTCGAGGGTGACGTAATATTCGACAATATAGTTATCCTCTCGAGACTCACCGAGGGCGGTAAGAAGAACGGCTCTACGACTGCTACCATAGTTATCAAGTCCAAGCTCCATGTTACCGATACCGTAAGATTTGCCAACATGAGAGGCGAGCAGAGCTACACGCTCAGAGTTGAGGAGGGCGCATTTGCATTCCTCGATGCTATCGGCTTCTACAAGTACACAGGCAAGGGAACTATCGTTATCGGTGATGCGGTCAGATCGAGCGTTACCGCTGACATGTTCAAGGGCTTTGAGGGTAAGGTAGTTGACTCGCAGGGCAAGGTCCTCTTCGCTCCCGCAGCTGATGAGGAGCAGGGACCCGTAGCAGTTCCCGCAGAGCCTCAGGATGCAGGCAACTTTACCTTCTACATCGCATATGACAACAACCCCGAGCGCGATATCTTCGGCTCGGCAAACGGCGGTTATACCGCAGGCCACCCCTACAAGACCTCTATCAACGGCGGTTGGGGACTTATGACCAAGAACCAGCTCAAGGACGGCGGAAAGCTCGTCTGCGTAGGTAAGGCGTATATTCCCGCATCCTTTGCATTCCCCGATACCAAGGATCCTATCGTGTTTACCGCAGTTGACGGCGGTGTAAACTACACCTCCAGAGACGATAAGGGCAACATCTACTACATGAAGGAAGACGGCAACAATGCGGGTCAGTACGGTATGTTTATGATAGTAAACAGCACCTCCACCGCTGCCCGCACCATCACCTTCAACGGCGATGTTATCTTTGACAATATCGTAATTCTCTCGAGAGTTACCCAGGGTCAGAGAAACAAGGGCGAGTATGCCGCTACCCTCAATATCAACAAGTCGATCGTTATCAAGAGCAACGTACGTTTCGCTTGCATGAGAGGTAACAGCCGCTATACGCTCAACGTAAACGAGGGCGCATTTGCTTACCTGCACGCAACGGGCTTCAGAAAGTTCACAGGTACAGGTACTATCGTTATCGGTGAGGAGCTTATCGGCAAGGTAACTGCTGAGATGTTCGGCGGATTCAAGGGTAGAGTAGTTGATTCCAACGGCGTTGACCTCTTCGAGGTTATTCCCGATAACCCCCCCACGCGCGATGCATTCAACCCCGCATTCGTTGCGATCATCGCAGTATCGGCTCTTACAGTCGGCGCAGTTCTTACCTTCGGTGTTGCTACCAAGAGAAGAGAACAGTATTGATCGGCAAGAGCATAGCGCAAAAAAAACAAAAAATGAGACGCTGTAAAAGGCGTCTCTTTTTGTGCATTCGGCTATTCTGCCGGTCTGCAATGGCACCTGCGGTGCAAATATGCAGATTTGGTGCGTGATATGCTCCCTTCGAGAGCGCGGTATACGCAGAAAATGAATAATGAATAATGAGTAATGGAAAGTTGTACAATAAAAATGGACAAAAAGAAGAGTTAATGATATAATTAACTTGAAAGAGGTGGGTCCATGAAAAGAACGTACAGCAAGGAATTCAAGATCAAAGCGTGTGAGCTCGTGAT
>JAZMZS010000061.1:0-9341 GCA_045586105.1 Eubacteriales bacterium
CTATGTATAACGTTTCAACCCCGCTGTCATTCTTGAACGGAGGCTTTAGCCGACGAAGAATCTGAGCGGGAAGAAATAGTAACGTTTCTCTGTTCTCCGACTCTGATCCTTCGGGCACAAGTGCCCTCGAGGATGACAGTCGGAAGGGGCATTCTGCGCATGCATAATTTACGTAATTTCCTATGCGGCAAGAAAGCCGTGCGAAGAGACCACAGAAGGTCGCCTCGCACGGCTTTCGTCTTTTATTTGAATTTCTCTGCGGCGGCTACCGCCATAGTGTCGCATCTCTCGTTATACGGGTGTCCCTCGTGTCCCTTTACCCAGACGTAGGTCATATTATGCTTCTCAACAAGCCCGAGCAGCTCCTCCCAGAGGTCTGTGTTCAGCGCGGGCTTTCTGTCTGCCTTTCTCCAGCCGTTTTTGCGCCAGCTGACAGCCCAGCCCTTTGTCAGGGCATCAAGCACGTATTTCGAGTCTGAGCAGAGCTCTACCTCACAGGGCTCCTTCAGTGCTGAAAGCGCACGGATGACTGCGGTCAGCTCCATTCGGTTGTTGGTCGTGGAGGCTTCCCCTCCCGACATTTCCTTTTCTATTCCTCTGTAGACGAGAACTGCCCCCCAGCCGCCCGGTCCCGGGTTTCCGCTGCAGGCTCCGTCAGTATAAATATTTACCTTTTTCATATCTGCGCCTTTTCTTGCTTTTTTTCATTTTCTTTATTTTATCATATATACACTGGCAGTGCAAGGGAATATTTTGGATAAAAGAAAGGAAACGCAAAAATGCTGACGGCAAAAAAGCTAAGCTCGACACGCTCTACCGTGATATCCGTGTCATATATTCTGACAATGGTGCTGATCTTCTGCGGACTGTTTTTTCTCGTAAGGCACTCTCCTCAAAAGGAAAACGCCGTACCGGCCGTTACGGTAGGAGGTGCCGATGCCGATATTCTGTCGGGTGTGCTCGCGCCCGCTCCCGTGCGGGAGGAGATGCGGGCTGTATGGATAGCCACGGTGTCAAACATAAACTTCCCTTCCGCGCGGGGACTGCCCGAGTACAGGCTGAGGGAGGAGCTTGTGCAGATAATCGAGAACGCCGCCTCGATCGGAGCGAATGCGGTGTTTTTTCAGGTCAGACCGTGCGGAGATGCTCTCTATGAGAGCACGCTCTTTCCGTATTCGCATTATGTAAGCGGAAAAAGAGGCACACCTCCCGACGGCAGGATGGATATTCTGGCAGAGCTGATAGCTCTCGCACATCAAAAGGGCATTGCCGTGCATGCATGGGTAAATCCCGTAAGACTTCTCCCCGGCTCTGCGCTCGATCCTGCACGAAGAGACGAGCTGTGCGGCGGTGAGGCGGCGGCGCTTCATCCAGAGTGGGCGGTCGTATATGCGGACGGGAAGATGTATTATGACATCGGTATTCCCGAGGTACGTACGCTGATAGCCGACGGCGTATATGAGATAGTGTCCCGCTATGACGTTGACGGGGTGGTGTTTGACGATTACTTTTACCCATACCCCGTGACCGACGAAAACGGAAGGACCGTTGCCTTCGATGATTCGGTCACATACCGTAAATACGGAGCCGGCAGCTCGCTTGGCGATTTCAGGAGAGAAAGCGTGCGCTCGCTCGTCAGAGCTTGCTCTATTGCGACAAAAAAGGACGACAGAAGCGTTTTGTTCGGTATCTCCCCCTTCGGGGTATGGAAAAACTCTCTGTCCGAGGGAGGATCGGGGACCTCGGGGCTCGAGTCATATTACGATATCTGGTGCGATTCGCTCTCCTTTGCAAGAGAGGGGTGGATAGATTATCTCGCGCCTCAGCTCTACTGGGAGATAGGGAACGAGCTCTGCGATTATTACACTCTCGCCTCATGGTGGAGCAGTAACCTCGCAAAAACAAAATGCACCTTTGTTCCCTGTCTTGCCCCTTACCGCTACTCGGAGGGCATCTATACTGCGGGAGAGATAACGCGGCAGTATAAATACGCTCGCACACTATCTGCCTTCGACGGGACGGCGCTCTACGGCTTTTCGGCGCTGACCGACAGCTCCCTTCCGGTCGGGGATGAGATACGGGAACTGTGGCTCAGACCAGAATAAAGCGTTAGCGGTCCTGTTTCATGCTTGTGCTGTAAACACATAACAAAAAGTATCTTAAGGCGCTCTGCTGCACTCCATCCCCGCTGTCATTCTTGAGCAAAACGCAATGTAGTGAAGAATCTGAGCGGGAAGAAATAGTAACGTTTCAAACTACTCGCCCTCAGATCCTTCGCTGCGAACCCCCAAACGATGCAAGCATCATTTGGGGAACCCCAGCCGCTGCGAACCCCCAAACAATGCAAGCATCATTTGGGGAACCCCAGCCGCTTCGCTCCCTCGCGAAGCAGATTTTTCGTCAGACGAAGAATGGAGCGGCGAAGACGAGGGCGCGTATTTGCATACGTGATCGCCGACGACTCGCGATCGATCTGACGTATTGCACAATTTATGCAAGCGAGGCTCGAGGACGTGTGGGCGAAGGGGCATTCTGCACATACAGAATTTGCGCAATTCCCTATGCGATGAAAAAAGGTTGAACGGCACATTGCGCCGTTCAACCTTTCTGTTATTCTGTTATTTTACAAGCACCGTGACGATAAATCCGCCGATATTGTTGCCAGAGATCGTGTACTCTGCATCCTTCGGTATCTTCACATCGGTAGCTCCGCTCTCTTGTGCGGGATAGTAGTACATTTCGTACTTTACTCCGTCCGCATCCTCTACAGCCAGATGCTCCCCCTCGAAGGTATAATTGACGATATTGCTGTGGAATTCGTCATAGCACCAGCCGTTGGCGTGCATTGCAGCCGCTGCCGCCTTTCCTACATACAGGAAGTGATCCGAATGGATGGATGCCGCAGCCATGCTGATTCCCGTCTTTGTGACCTTATCCGCGGGATAGCGGTAGATTATGCCGTATTTGTAGCAGTTGTCATATATCCACAGATACTGCTTTTGTGCATTTCTGATAAAGACGAGCTTGTTGTTCTCATATACCTTGAGATCAAAGGCACGTCCTGTCTCATGCTCGCTTTCGCCCGCCTTGAACTCATACGAGCTTACATTATCTCCGCGCTTCTGATATGACTGATCGTACCATTCCTGCTGCTGCTTCGCGGTGCAATAGCCGTAGTCGCCTCGGAAGGTGTACCCGCCGAGACCCGTCTCGGCATTGAATGCATCCGTCATTTCTCCGAGCGCCGCCGCAGTTGCGGCAGTAAGCCTGTCATTGTCCTCGACGATGATGTTCTTCAGCCCCTTGTCGGCAACGTATACAAGCGATTTTTTCAGTTCTTTATCAAAAGAAATATCAAACTTGTACTGAGAGTTGATAAGCAAAAGCTGCCCCGCTCTGTGCGCTCCCTCCTCCATACTGATAACAGCATGATCGGGCTCGGCAGGCGGTGCCTCCGTCTGCTCTCCGCCGTCTTCCGTGTATCCCTCACCGTCCGTAACGATCCCGGGATCCTCCGTATCGGGCTCCTCTCCGAGCACGAGCTGGAATATCGCTATTGCCGCGATTATCCACAGAGAGAACAGCACCAGTCCGAGCACTATGAAAAGTGCCGTGCGCTTGGTCTTGTTCCTTCTGTACTGCTGTAATCTGGCAGCGTTCGCATTATCGTAGCTGCGTCTCTGCTGCTCGTAGGAATAGGCCGATTGCTCAAATCTCTCGCAGAAGATATCCTCTGCGCTTTTCTGTTTGCGGTAGTTGTTATTATCCATTATAATACCTCAGCAAACCACCCTGCCTGAGCGGTTACTTTGTCTTTATGCTGACCGTGCCGCTGAGTACGTTTATATCAAGGGTCTTTGTGCCTGTGTTGGTTTCCGTCTCGCCACCCTCGGAGCTCTCACCCTCCTCCTTCTCGGGAGGATACTGAGTACCCACGTTTTTACCGTTGAGGCTGACGCCCTTTGATGCATATGCAACTATGTTATACTCTGCCGCCTCTCCGCCAAGCTCTACCGCGACCTCGCCCTCTTCCTTGATCTTAAGCTGGGTAAGAGAAGCTATGTCACAGTTTTTCATGATGATCTTTCCGTTATCGACATCCGAATGGAATCTGGGAGCGATGAGCTTGTCTGCATTCACGGTGCAGCTCTCTCCCGAGAAGTTGAAGGATGCAGCCTCGCAGGAGGATGCCTCTATCTTTCCCGAGCCGACGCTCGACATTACATCAAAGGCGACCTTGTAGTCCTTGATATTGACAGTACCGCTGCCGAGCTTGATATCGATCGCGGTAAGCACCGTATTTTCGGTAGTATACACCCACACCTCCTTGGGTCTTGACAGTATCTCCCTGTCATGCCAATAATGACGCAGTCCCTTGAAGGTAAGATTAAACTTACCCGAGGTGATCATGTCGATCGCGCTCAGATTGTCGCTGATGACATATGAAACACCGCTCTTTATTGCGGTATAGCTGCCCTCGGTGTAATTCTTGAATACGACCTTTTCCTCGTCTCCCTGTCTGAGATACACGGTAGCATCGGAGACGCTGACCTCGATCTTATCATGCTCGATCGAGTTGTAATAGACTGTGCCTATTCTGTTGCCGTCCTCATCAAGATCGTCGGAATAAAGCGCAACGTTCTCGTTTTCCGCAAGGGTCACAGCCATCTGCATGCTGACGTATCCCGTTGCTATGAGTATGACGGATAATACAAGAAAAATAATAGATGTCGGTTTCATGCTTCCGCCCACACTCCTTTCAGATGCTCAGCAAGTACACCGAGCTTCTTGAATACAAACTTCAAAAGTACACGCAGCTTCTTCATAACGAAGGGAACAAGGCGGATAGCCGCATTGTAGATAAGCACACCGACAAGCATAGTGATGCCCGCCGCAAGAATGCCCATTCCCGCCTCATAAAGAGCAACAGCGGTAATTCCGCCCTGCGAGAAGAACTGTATAACACCGTATGTAATGCCGATAAGCGCCACAGCCGTACCTAAGGCTACAGCTGCTGCAAGAGCTGCAACAAGCAAAAGTATCAATGCGATAAGACCGAAGAACAGGATCGCAAACACGCTGATGATAGCACCGAGCAGTACGAATATTACAGGCATACAGCAGAAGAATATCACCCAGAATCTGCGCTCGGACTCAAATCTCTTGACAAGAGAAGCATGATTCTGCTTTTTTCTCGGTCTCTGCGCCTCGTCCTTTAGCGCCTTGAGCTTTTCCTCGTCGCGGCGGCGGATCTCTGCCATGTTCTTGGATGAAGCCTTGTCCTGGTCGAGTGCGATCTGCTTATACTCGCTCGTTATCTTGAAATCATCCTTCTTCTGAGGGATGCTTTCCTCGCGCACCTGCTGTGCGGGCATCTGCTGTGCGGGCTGCTGCTGTGCAGGCTGAGCCTGCGCGTCACGGGAAAAAAGTCTGTCTGCTATAGCGGCTACGTCGGGATTTCCTCCAAGCACCGCATCCCTCTCTTCCTTACCCAGTCCGTCGATAAACTCGGATATCTTGTCGATTCTGATACGTATCTCATCATCCTCGATACCCCTCTGCCGCAATATGAGAGCAAGTTCTCTCAAAAATGCGTTTTTATCCATATTTGCCTCCAAACAATTTTCAAAATACTTTGACAAATAAATGTTACTGTGATAGAATACAGTATGTAGATGAAGCCGCCCGGAAATGAGCATATGACGGCTCATATTATAGTATAACAAATATCGGAGAGAATTTCAATATGAGAATGCGAAAAAAACGCAACGGAGAGCAAAGAATATCAAATTGTTCACAATTTCTTGCCCCGGAAAAGGAAGAACTGCAAAAAAATCCCTCTTCTCCCTTCGGATCGATCGCTCCTATACACCTTGAGATAGGCTGCGGCAAGGGGGCTTTTATATGCGAGAACGCAAAGCGCTATCCCCAAAACAACTATTATGCGATGGAAAAGGTGCGCGACTGTATGGTACTCGCGCTCGAAAAGGCAGCAGCGGCAGACGAGGGCGATATCATTAACAATCTCAGATTCATCATCGGGGATGCGGAGGGACTGCTCGAATATTTCCCGCCTCATTCGATCGACGTGATATATCTTAACTTCAGCGATCCGTGGCCGAAGAAGGGTCACGCCAAGCGCCGTCTGACACACGTCTCAAAGCTCGCTATATACCGTGAGCTTTTGAGTGAGGGCGGTGAGCTGAGGCTCAAGACGGACAACGACGGGCTCTATGAGTTTTCTCTCGGGCAGTTCGCCGAGGCAGGCTGGGAAAACGTCTGGCAGACGACCGATCTTCACGCAAGCGAGCACAACGAAAGCAACATAATGACAGAATACGAGCGTGCCTTCTCCGAAAAGGGCAAGAACATAAACGCCGCCGTATTTAAACCTAAGGCATGAGCATCGAGATCCTGTACCGCGCAGACGGATATGCGGTAGTGAAAAAGCCCGTCGGGGCAGATTCTGAGGACAAGGGCAGCAAAAGCGTGCCCGCGCTCGTGAGAGAGGCTCTCGGCTGCGGTTATGCCGAGCCCTGCCACCGTCTCGACAAGGCAGCCTCGGGCGCCATGCTCGTTGCCACAGACAAAAAAAGCGCCGCACGGCTATCCGCGCTGGTTGCCGAGGGCGGAATAAAAAAGGAATACCTCTGTATTTGTGAGGGCGTGCCCGACGAGGCTGAGGGCGAGATGCGGGATCTTTTGTTCTTTGACCGTCAAAAGCAAAAGAGCTATCCCGTAAACAGACCGAGGCGGGGTGTAAAGGATGCTTCCCTGTCATACAGAGTGCTCGCACAGGCTCTGACCGAGGATGGCCGCAAGGTCTCGCTCGTATGGGTAGAGCTCCATACGGGGCGCACGCATCAGATAAGGGCGCAGTTCTCCTCCCGCAGGCATCCTCTGCTCGGAGACGGCAAGTACGGCTCGCGCGACCGAGGCTGCAGCATGGCGCTTCTCTGCCATGCCGTTACCGCAGACGGCATCCGTACCGTATGCGAGCCTGACAGCAAGTATCCCTGGAGCCTCTTTTTAGCATAACAAAAATCGTATATACCGCAAAAGGATCGGTATATACGATTTTTTTATTCTAAGTAACGGAATGCCGATCCCGTCAGACTATGCTCAAGCCGACGATCTTCCACTTTCCGCCGCTCTTGGCAAAGGTAAGGCGCATGCTGACCTCGTCATGCTGCTCGGGATTTTCGACATTGTAGGTAGTCTCCAGATCCATCTCAAGATCCAAGAGGCAGGAGAAGCAGTTCTCGCCCCACGAGATATATTCGGATGTAGTGATCGTCTTGCTCTTGACGGTATAGGGCTTGTTCTGACCAAAGGAGAACTTGGTGCTCTCAAACTTCTTATAAGCGGGAGAGCCTGCCTGCAGGTGAGCCGCCGCTACCGCAAAAGTCCTCTCAACTACTTGATAACCGCCCGATGCGTATTTGATATAATCCTCCGCAAATGCGACCGCATACTGCTCGAGGTCAGCCTTGAGGCTGTCATCCGTAAGGGGAGAATAAACATAATCCGCGCCCGAAGCACCGTTTGTCACAACAGGGCTATATACCGTACCGTCAGCGCCGGTGAGCTTGACCTCGGGAACGCCGTACGTGGTATCGAGCTTGATATATCCGAGCCTGACCGCGCCCGTGATATATCCCGACAGCCCATCGAGCATGGGGTGCTCGGGAACCGTCTTCGCATCCGTAACAAGATCGGAGGTAGCATCTATGCCGTTTATCTCGAGCTTGGTGCCGTCTGCGGGGCAAAGCACGGTCAGAGAGTATGCATCGCTCTCGGCATAGCTGAGAGTGTGGATGCCGCCCTCGGTCCTTACATCCTCGCGTTTTTTGCCGTTTCTGTCGAACACCTCGACCTCGGGCTCTGCAAGAAGTCCCTGTATCTCATACTTTACATACTTTGCATTATCGTACTTATGTACGGTATCGAACTTTACATTTCCATCGGTGATCTCACTCTCGCCCAAAGTAATTCCGCCGACCTTTACCGTAGAATCATAGGGTACAGTCACGCTGACCGTGTGCAGGTCTGCCTCGGGATAACCGAATACATGCCTCTGTCCGATCCTGTGCTCGACCATTTCCTTATCTCCGAGCTTTACGCTGACGGAGGGAACGGAGAACAATCCCTCAATGTTATACACCGAATACTCGGGAAGCGTCCCGATACCCTTCTCATACTTGAGTGCAAGAGGATATACTGCACTCTCTTCCTCCGCGGTGACGGTAAGCGGCTTGCCGTTTACGGTGATGACCGCTCCCACGGGTGCCTCTACTGTTGCCGTGATCGTGGACACTCCGCTCATATCTGCGGTTATATCAATGCCCGCGACACGCCACGAGTCAAAGCCGAAGGAGGAGGTCTTGCCTGTTTTCTCGAGCTTGATATCCGCTATCTCGGAATCGGTATAAACGGTAAACACGGGGTTCTCTGCTGTATACTTCTTTACCGCCTTCTTATACTTATACTCGCCATCAAATGCGGGGCTGAGAACGTCATTGAAGATGCTGTTCCATTCCTCATACTCCGAAATATCATCACCGTACTCGGCTCTGAGACCTTGCTCGAGATACGGCGTGAAATCGGCACACACGTCATCCATAACGTACTTCGGCTGAGAGTCCTCGTACTGGGAAAGGAATTCCCAGCAGACAAAGAGACCCGCAATAAATAATACCGCAAGCACTCCCGCGTATATCAGAAGTCCGCGGGAAAAAGCGCCGATGCCTTTTTTTCTTCTGCCGTTTTGCTTATTTCTCGGCTTTCTTATTCTTATTACATTCGCATCGGGTACAGGCTCGGGAGATGGAGCATCAAGCACCTCTGTCTCCGCTCTGTCTGCGCCTGCGGCATCTGCACCGATAACTCCGTCCACGACCTCGTTCGGCTCCTGCACCTCGGGCTGCTCGGGTGCGATCATATCATCGTTTATATTCAAATTGTTTTCCTTCACCTTAGTACCTCCTTACTTTCTGATCAGGATGGCATTCGGAAGTATCCTCTCTCCGTATGCATAGGAATTCATCGTCAGATCTCCGCCGTCATACACCATAAGAGAGGAATAACCGCCGTCGAGGTTTGTCGCATTGACTGCCCCGTTCTGTATAAATATCTCTATCAGATCGTCGAACGTAGCTCCGAAGCTCGACATGCTGCGTCCCTCAATGACAAGAAGCAGGATCGCTCCGTCAGCGCGCTGTCCGACTGCCGTTCTCGGATTTCTCGAAACGCCGAGGTAATGCTCGCCGTTGACAGGCTCGCCGTTGACTATCAGGGCAGGACCGAAGCTGACAGCATCGACCACGCCCGCGTTTACCGCC
>JAZMZS010000062.1:0-7969 GCA_045586105.1 Eubacteriales bacterium
GAGGCATATCTTGCCGAGAACCTGCAAGCCCTCTTCGCGGTCACGCAGAACCTCGGGCGCTTACTTCAGATCGAGCGCGTCTCGGTTTTCGGTTACGTATGAAAATACGCGCCCTCAACCTCGCGCTCCGATCTTCGTCTGACGAAAAATCTGCGTCGCGAGGGAGGGCTTGTGCGGCTGGGGTTCGCAGCGAAGGATCTGAGTCGGAGAACAGAGAAACGGTACTCTCATCTCCCGCTTAGATCCTTCACTACGGCTATGCCTCCGTTCAAGAATGACAGCGGGGTTGAAACGTTATGCATAGCGGGGGTGGAGCGCAGCAGAGTGCCGTCACGCGTTTTCTTGTATGAGGATAGTTCGCTTAGTATTGCGGGGGATTGCGATTACAACGGCGACGGCAAGGTCAACAACCGCGATGCTATTGCACTCGTGCAAAGGGTCGCATGCCGGAACGATTAAACTGTTAACATCTTATCATTTACATAAAAGAGGGAAGCAGACGGAGCGTTTGTTTCCCTCTTTTATTGCAATTATCAAACAAAAAATGCAACAAAAAATGAGATGGGTTGTTTATTTTCCTATTGCAATATGTACAGAAAGATGTTACAATATAACTGTTAAACTCTTGCTTTCGGAGGAATAAAATGAATTTGATCAAAAACAAGCATTTTGTCAGAGCTACGGCGTTGGTGCTTTGCGTGATAATGATCGCGGGTGCTGTAGCTTTGCCGAGCGGGGTGCTTGCGGCAAGTGACAATTTCGTGCTGCCCGCACCTATTCTGACCAATCTCAAAATGTTCAGATACTGGGGATTCAACTCCTCTTCTACGAACAGAAACGGAAGAACGCCCGAGACACCTGCAAAGGGCATTGCCGATCTTGCTTCGGATCTTGAGGACGGAGGAACCATAGTTATCGTTGATAAGGGATTTGTCGGCTCGAATACGATGTTTGCTTCCGACTCTACCGTTGTTATTACGGGCGTGGGACCCGACGGTACTTATTATTACGATCCCGCCTCTCCCGATATCAGTAACGCTACGGGACAAAAGGGTATGATCCTGATAAACAGCCTGTGCACCCTTGAGCTGTGCGGACGTATCATTATCGAGAATACCGTTATTCTCGAGAGAGCAAATAACGACAACACCTCGACCTTGTCCGCTATCAAGGGCGGAATCGTCCATATTAAGGACAGCGTGCAGTTCGCAAACTCCGTAGGAGCGCAGAACACCAAGCTCAACGTAGAAAAGGGCGGTACCGTTATCCTCGAGAGCACGGGCTTCTCCTCCTATTCGGGTGAAGGAACGATATATATCGACGAAGCGTTGATAGGAACGTCGGTCAGCGAAGAGCAGCTTGAGGCGTTTGACGGAAGCGTATACAATCTCAAGGGAGAGCGTATATGCGAGATCTCGGGACACGATCTTTACTACACCTCCTCTGACGGCACGTATATTGAGACCTGCCGTGGATGTGACCACAGAAACGAGTGGACGGTCGATTACGCTTACCCCGAGCTTACGAATACGGCGACTCAGTATTACTGGGCGTTTACGGGTGCCGATTCTAATGACGGACTTACTGCCGAGACGGCAAAGAAGACTATAACCAACATTGCTTCGGTCATGAATAACGGCGGTATCATTTACCCCGTGGGCAAGGGATATATGGGAGGCAGTGCCGCTCCGGATTTCGGCGGAACTGTCAAATTCACCGCAGTTACCCCCGATGGTACCGACGCGAGAGAATCCTCCTCCGAGTTCGGTGCTATCATGTGGCCGAACGGAGCTACCTTCTCGATAATTCAGGATACGATCATGGAGAGCGTAAATCTCTATTCGAGACAGGTAACCGCTCCCCAAATAGTAGTCAAGAAGAACTCTACGCTGCTTTTGCGTGACGTAGAGTGTAAGGTATCAAGATCCGATTATCCCACGACGGCGATAGAGATACAGACGGGCTCTGTTGTAATTATGGACGGAGATCACGTCGGCAAGTTCTCCTCGATCACGGGAGGCGGCATTCTCGTCATTGACGAGCGCCTCGTTGAAAACGGCAGAATTACCAAGAGCACCGTCAAGAATTTCACGGGACTTGTGCTCAACAAAAACAACGTCCCGGTAATATTCGAAAAGGAAAATCCGAAGGTGGATATTCTGCCAAACGACGCGTTTCTGTCGGGCAGCTTCACCGACTCCAAGGGAACTACTATTCCTTACAGATACTACCTTCCCGAGGATTACGACGAGACAAAAGCATACCCCGTGGTTTTGCAGATGCACGGGAATGGCTCACGCGGCTCGGATAACCATAAGCAGATCGATTATTTCAGCACCAATATGAATACCGAGATATTCCGATCGAACTACGATGCTATAATCGTGGCTCCGCAGTGTCCGACGTCATCTCAGTGGGTAGATATGTCTTCGACCCCGGGCTCAAAGGCTTTTATTTCGAGAAGCTCAATGTCGGCGTATCTCAACGCGGCAAAGGAGCTGCTTGATAAGTTTATTGCCGATTACAGCACCGATTCTGACAGAATATACGCTGTCGGAACCTCGAACGGCGGTATGGCAACGTGGGAGCTGATATACAGATATCCCGATCTCTTTGCGGCGGTAATTCCTATGGCGGGCGCTCTTGATTCAGCGTCAGCCTCCGACTACGCGAAAAAGATAGGCAATACCGCGATCTGGACCTTCCACGGCACGGCGGATACGACCTGCACGGTCGAGGGAACGAGAGGGCTCGTCAAGGCGCTTTCGGCTGCAGGCAAGAATATTACCTACACCGAGGTGAAGGGCGCAACGCACAATAATATCTGGTACGATGCGGCAAACGCCGTTGGAATAATCGACTGGCTGTTCTCTCAGACCAAGAGCACCGTAATCACCCCTAAGCTCGGCGATATGAACCTTGACGGAGAGTTTACCAACGGAGACGTTTCGCTTATCGTCAGACATCTCTCGGGCTGGCAGACGGGCTACAGCACCTCCATATGCGATATCGACGGAAACGGCAAGATATCTAACCGCGATGCAGTATCGATGATCCTTATGCTTGAGGGCTCTGCAAACGGTATTCCCTCCGTGTCCTACGGAATCGGAAATATCGCGCAGTATAACGCAAAAGGCACGGTCGACTCTCATGCAAATGATGCGGAATCGAGTATGCTTGAGGCGAACTTCAGAGAGAACTACCTTCTCGATAAGGACGATCTCGGAATTGAAAACCTCTTCTACCCGAGAATAAAGAAGCTTTCCGACGGCACCTATATTATGACCTACCAGGACGAGAAATCGGGTAAGTCGGTATATTATGCGACCAGCACCGATATGAAGAGCTGGAATTACAGGGGAGCGCTTTTCAGAAAGAGCGCAACCGGCGCAAAGTGGTATTCCACCGCTGATGCGTGCGTGCTTGCAAACGGCGATATAATCGTCGTAGCCTGCATGAACACCTCCTATTACGGAGATCCTGCGGGCAACGGGCTCGTTTTGAAGCGTTCTACCAATAACGGAAAGACCTGGACGACAGAAAAAAAGATATACACGGGTACCTGCTGGGAGCCCTCGATACTTCAGCTCACGAGCGGTGAGATCGAGGTCTTTTGGACGAATACCCACGTCAAGGGCGTTGATACAGAACTCGGAGGAAGAGTAGACGATACCTCTACGGGAACGATGATGATACGCTCCTTTGATAACGGAAGCACCTGGACGGGAGATTTGAGTAAGACCTATTCGGGACAGATAGTCGCTCAGCAGAAAACAAAGACCGGCAGCGACGGAAATTACTATTCGGGACAGATGCCTGTTGCCGTTCAGCTCAACAACGGCAAGATCGCGCTCGCGATAGAGGTAAGACTCCCGAAGGACCCCGCCGAGCCCTCGGTGAGCACCTACAACATGGCGTTCGCGTACACGGACGGCGCAGATCCCTGGCCGAAGGCACTCGGCGTTGACGAGGAAGGACCTTCAACTCTCGTTAAGAGCGCTTACGTCGCAATGGCAGGTCCGTATATCCGTCAGTTCTACTCGGGCGAGACGGTATTCACTCACCATTGGGGCGTTACCTGGTATTACTATATAGGAGACGCTAACGCATCCTATACCTCGTACGCTAAGGGAAGAAACGACGGTGTCTTCTTTGAGGACAGCTCCATACATCTCTGGGGATGTCTTGAGATCACCGATACTCACGTCATTACGGGTACTATTCCCGCACACGGAAACAAGGGTATATACCTTGGCAACCGTTATCTCAATCATACGCTTACAGCGAAGAACTCGTCTGCTGTGATCGACGGCAGACTTGACGACTGGTCTGACGTAGGCGAGGCGTTCTTCGTAGGAAGCAGCTCGCAGGCACAAGCGAGCGTCAGAGCTAAGCGAGATTCGAATTATCTCTATCTTGCAGTCGAAGCGCTCGATGAGTGCATCACCTCCTCCGACAGAGTGACGGTCATGCTGAGCAACGGTACGAGCGGCTCTCAGGTATACGTTACCGTATATCCCGACGGAAGATACTCGGTTACCGATGCAAACGGAAAGAAGCTTACCACCTCGGGGATCGACGGACGCATTTACATGGAAGGAAGCTACGATCAGTACGGTGATACCGACGTCGGATACGCCGCAGAGATAAGACTTCCGAGAAGCCTGTTTACCACAACGACGCTTCGCGTCTGCCCTGTTGTTTACAACAAGGACGATGTGTTCGAAACACCGACCGTGGATACCGTATCCAACATCACCGTCGACGACAGAACGGGTTGGCTGAAGCTCAAGCTCTCCTGATAATTAAACAAGCAAGGGAAGTAAAGGACCGGTTTTTTTACTTCCCTTGTTTTTTCTCTTGAAATTTGTCGGGGAATATTATATACTGTAATCAGTAAAAAATAAGAATTGCGGAGTGAAACATGAAAAAGCTATATCAGCGTATCCTTTCTCTTATATGTGTGGCTGAGGCGGCGGTGGTGTGCAGCCTTTATGCATTTGCGGACACGGTGACCGACACTAAGGGAATGGGAGATTTTTTTGAGAAGATATATGACAAGATATTCAAAAATGCATTCGACAGCTTTTTTGAAAAGCACCGCGCAGAGATCCAGCTCAGAGTAAAGACGGGAATCGTGGTGACGCTGTTCGTTCTGATACTGTGTGCTCTGCTCGTCGTCTATTTCCTTATCACCAAAAAAAGGGAAGAGCCCGAGGAGGACGAGGATGAGCAGCCCGAGTATGACGAAGAATCCTGCTGCGATGATGACGAGGACGAATTATAATTTAAAACAATATTTATATCCCCCGAAACAAGTTTTATATGCAGTCTTTATCCGAGGCATTGAAAAGAATGCCATGCTTGTGATAAAATAGTATCAGCATAGTAATGCTTGAGACAAATTACACAAAAGGAGAATTGATATGAAAAGGACAGCACTTATTCTTACGGCGGTTTTTGCCATCCTTGTAATGTGCGCTCTTGCCTGCATCGGTATTTCTGCTGACGGAAATGTTGTGTATCTCAGAGACGGAGGCACAGGCGACGGAAAGACAGATATGACTCCCGTCGGAGGACTTGCGGATGCTTATGCAGCGCTCGGCTCGGGCGGCGGAACGATCGTCATATGCGGCAGCTACGATTTTTCCTCTGCAAGTGCAAATGCACAGTACATAGCTCCCGCACATCAGGGAACTGTAACCATAACGCAGAAGTACGCTGACAAGGATTACCGCGTGGGCGGTGAGTCGGTGTATGTCAAGAAGGGCTCGAGATGGGCTCTCGGCGGACCTACCGTATTCGAGAATATCAATTTCAAGAATGACGGCGGAAAGTTTATTCTTTTCGTAGCACAGTTCAATCCCATCACCATGGGTGAGGGGGTCGTGAATGACGGCTTTACCAATAAGGACCTCGGAACTGCACTTACCGTTCTCGGCGGATATCAGAAGGATTTCGCTGAGGCGGCGGGAAACGATATGAAGACGGACAAGGACGTAAATATCACTATCAACAGCGGTAAGTTCATCGTAGTCGGATGTAGCCGTCAGATACCTCTTTTCAAGGCAAGCTTTACGGGAGCCATCAACATCACCGTCAATGGCGGTGAGATCTCCAAAATGTATGCAGGAAACGTAAACGACGGTCTGTCGATGGGCAAGCTTACCGTTAAGATCAACGGCGGAACGATCGCGGGAAATATCCTTGCGAGCAACGTGTCAGCAGATCATTCCTTCCACGAGGGTGACGTCGCGGTCATCGTTACGGGCGGTGAGTTTGCAGCCGGATGCAAGAAGATCACGGCTTCCGAATCAACGAAGAGCTATATGGATCTTTCCGCATGCGCTGACAAGGATGCGGTAAAGGCACTGGCAAACGGCTTTGCAAACATTTATACCGAGCCCGGACAGGTACCTGCCGAGCCCGAGACGACGGCTCCCGAAACCACAACAGCTCCCGAGACGGCAAAGGAACCCGAGGAATCGAAGAAACCCGAGGAAACTACTAAGGCTCCCGAGAGCTCAAAGGCACCCGAAGCTACGAAGGCTCCCGAGACGACCGCACCCTCAACAGAAGCACCCGCAACCGATGCTGATGGCGGCATCAGTCCCATGATCTTGGTGATTGCAGGTGTTGCGGCAGCGGCTGTCATTGCAGTGATCGCATTCGTTGCAGTAAAGAAGAAAAGGGCATAAAGACTGTGCCATCCATAAACAAAAAAGTGTCCCTCGGGCGCTTTTTTGCTTTTCGGGGAAGAGGATATGTTTAATATACACACGTTTTTCCTTGACAAATTGCGGTGATATGGATTATAATGTAACTTAGACAGTTTGAATTTATGAAAGGATATTGAAAAATGGCAAAGCTATGTCCTAATTGTTATAATAAATTAGCAGACAGCGCGGTGTTTTGCCCGAGATGCGGAAATTCTGTCGGTGCAGCTCCTTCTCCGTCAGCACCGTCACCCGTTGTAAAAAAAGCACCCGCACCCGCGCCTGAAAACAAGTCGGAGCCCAGACCTACGCCTATTTCCGATTTTGTTCCTGCGAATATTCCGAATTTTCCGAATTCTTCCGCAAACTCTGTCACGCCCGCGGCACCCGCAGCACCTGCTGAGATCACGGCTGAGATCCCTGTTGCCGTGGTTGAAGAAGAGGGCGTTGACAAACGCAGGCTTGTCCTTATTGCGCTGATCCTGGGAATGATAGTTGCATTGCTTTTCACTGCGATAATAGCTGCGGTCAGTACGCTTTATATAGGCGGCGGCAATGATTATGACGACGATGAGGATGACGATTATTTCTACGAATCGCCTTATGACGATGATGATATCACGCCGTCTACAAAAAAGGCTGATACCGAAGCTTCCACAGATCCGGTCGACACGCCCGCTGCTACAAATGATGACGATTATCATCATCCTACAAGACCCGGATATTTGGAAAAGGTGACCACCGCTCCCGAGACAGAAGCTCAGTCTCCCGAGACTACAAAGCCTGAGGAAACCAACCCCAGCACACCCGAAGACGGAGATCAGCCTCCCGAGGGCGGAGAGCAAGCACCCGAGGGCGGAGAGCAAGCACCCGAAGGCGGAGAGCAAGCACCCGAGGGCGGAGAGCAAGCACCCGAAGGCGGAGAACAAACACCCGAAGGCGGAGAGCAAGCATCCGAAGGCGGAGAGCAAGCACCCGAAGGCGGAGAACAAACACCCGAGGGCGGAGAGCAAGCACCCGAAGGCGGAGAACAAACACCCGAGGGCGGAGAACAAACACCCGAGGGCGGAGATGCACCCGTCATCGCTGTATAAGATCTATTACATAAACGAAAAGATCCCGACAGAGAAGCTCTGTTGGGATCTTTTTTACCGCATAGGAAATTACGTAAATTATGCATGCGCAGAATGCCCCTTCGCCCTGTCATCCTCGAGCCTCGCTTGCATAAATTGTGCAATACGTCAGATCGATCG
>JAZMZS010000063.1:0-7941 GCA_045586105.1 Eubacteriales bacterium
ATGGCTACGATCCGACTTTGTGTTATGAAAAAAGATAGTTATGACGTTCTTGCGTAGGACTTCAAGCTCTCACGTGCATTACGGTGTAGCCGCACGTACCGAAAATACGGAGTCCTACGTAATGAATAAAAAAACGATAGGTTAAAACCTATCGTTTTTTTGGCGCGCCCTAGAGGATTCGAACCTCTGACCTACCGGTTCGTAGCCGGGCACTCTATCCGCTGAGCTAAGGGCGCGTATCGCTTTTCACGACTTGATTATATTAACACATTAATTATTGATTGTCAAGAGAAAATAAGAACTTTTTTCGGTAAAAATCAATTTTTGACAAAATACCGAAAAAACACCCTGTTTGAGGTCTCTTTTTGCCTTATTATTATTAAAATTAAGTTGAAAAAGAAAAATATATATGATATAATAACAAGGTATTATGGAATATTATCGGATCGGAGCGGTTTTGATGAAAGCGACGGGGATTCATGAGTATACAAGAGATTGCAGAATAGAGGGAGCGCTTCTCGCGCGAGTTGTGTTTATCTTCGTTTTGTATACCGTTCTTACGATCTTTGTCGTTTTCTTTTCTCTTGTTCTATCGAGCATTCCGCTGTTTGTGATCCTTTCTGTCATACTTGTCTCTGTGTTTTTCATTACCAAGCCTCTATTATCCGAGAAGAGGGATTACGAGATCGTTGACGGCAGCTTTAGGATCTATAAGGTTTACGGACGCTCTATATCGAAGAAGGTGTTTGAGCTCGATCTGAAGGACATGACCGAGATCGCACCCTATAGCATAAAAAAAGGCATTGATTTCAAATATGACACTTTAAAGGATTATATTTCCGACAGCCGGTCGACGGATCTCTATTACGCTTTGTTTGAAAAAAATTCGTTTAGAACTGTGATTTTGTTTGACGGCGACGATAAGTTCAGATGTGCTGCCGCTTTTTATGCGAGACGTGCTTTCAGACAATATTGACGGGTACTCTTTCATATTTGTATTGGCAGCTTGAATAATATATAGCAGATCATTTCTCGGGAGGATTTGCTATGTCGCACAGATACCGCATGCTAATAATACTTATTCTTTGTTCCGCACTTGTCCTCTTTTCCTGCGGAGGGGAGCGCTTCTCGTTCTCGGACTGCTTCGAGCGTTCTTTTTCGGCAAACGTCAGGGTCGTCAACGGTACAGATGAGTATTTGGCGCAGATCGCAGTCGATGCTGTTATTGACACGGTTACCGGAGAGGAGGCGGCTGACAGGGGTAGAGATGCATATATTCGTTATCTCTCTCCCGACAGTATATCCGATATTACGGTACAGAGAACAGGCGGGGAAGTGACAGTAGGTGTCAGCGGTATCGAGATCAAGCCTTCTCCTGCGATCGCACAGAGATATACTGCAATAGTCGATATGCTTGATATCAGGGCGTTCTGCTTTAAAGGGGCTGAGCGTAAAGAGACAGACGGTACAGACGTCTATGAAGCTGTCTATTCCTATGAGGGGAAGGATGCGGTCGTGCTGTATGAGTGCACAAGCAAGCTTCCCGTTTCGCTGCGCACCTCGGATATCATGATATATTTTACGGAGTTCGTGTATACATAAATTCAAAAAAGGACGATGACGGATTTGATAAAACACAAGATTTGGGCAGAAATCGATACGTCTGCTCTTGAACACAATTACAGAGTAATATCGGACATTGTTCATTCCCGCTCCCCCGAGTGCACCGTTATGTGCATCGTGAAAGCGGATTGCTACGGACACGGTACGGAGCTTTGTATACCAAAGCTATATAGCATCGGAGTGAGAGATTTCGGTGTTTCCTGTATCGAGGAGGCAATACAGGTCCGCGTTCATGCGCCTGATGCGAGGATATTGATCCTCGGTTATACGCCTGTTGAAAATGTCGGACTGCTCCTTGAGCATAGCATCACACAGTCTGTTTATTCATATGAATATGCTCATGCTCTTTCGCGTGCGGCTGCCGAATGCTGCGGGAAAGGAGAATGCATATCATGCCATGTCAAGATAGATACGGGAATGAACCGCATTGGCTTTGATTCTAATGATCCTGACAGCGCAAGACTTATATATGAGTGCAGTAAGCTTGAGCACCTTTCCTTTGAGGGCGCGTTTACTCATTTTGCATGTGCGGACGAGACACAGGGGAATGGAGCTGATATGAGCGAAAAGCAGTATTCTTCTTTTCGTACCTTAATAGATGCTCTTGAGGATATGGGAGTGCATTTTGCGACCGTCCATGCCTGCAACTCTGCTGCAGCCGTACGGTATCCCGAGTACAATATGGATATGATCCGCCTAGGCATCATGCTTTACGGCTATTCCCCCTTTGATCGCGGCTTTGAGCTTGATCTCAGACCTGTTATGAGGTTTGTTACATCTGTCACGCACGTGCATACTCTCAGAGCAGGTGAGAGCATCAGCTACGGTGCGACATTTACAGCTGATCGAGATATGAAGATAGCGACTGTCGCGGCAGGGTATGCGGATGGATTTTTACGGATACTCGGCGGAGGAGGAATGTATATAAACGGCGTTTATGCCCCTGTTGTCGGACGCGTCTGCATGGATCAGTGCATGCTTGATGTTTCGGATATCAAAGATGTTTCGGTTGGAGATGAGGCTGAGATATTTGATAAGGAAGGCAGAAATATCCGCAGTCTTTCCGAGGTTGCCAATACTATCAGCTATGAGCTTCTTTGCTCGGTTTCAAAAAGAGTTAACAGGATCGGTGTAACCGAAAAATAACGGTATACTGATCATTTCGGAGGTAGGGTATGCACGGCTTATTCAAAATACGTATAACTGCATACTTGCTGCTTGTGCTTGTTACTCTGCTTTCCGTTACCTCGTGCTCCGACAAGGAGGTAACTGAGACTTCTGCCGTTACTGAGCTTATTACCGATGCTGCCGAGCAGACCGAGAATGCCGCCGTCACTTGTTCGTCAGGCTCAGTAGATGTTCCTCTTGAAAAGGTTCCTGTGGATTGGGACGGAGCGCAGATCGTTATCCTTTGTGAGGATGATCCCGTGCGAGGCGATATGTATTTTGCGGAAAATTATTCGGATAGTGTCGCTTCTCTTGCCAAGCTTCGCGATGAAAGGATCTCGGAGAATATCAACGTCAGCATAGAATACAGAAACACGTTGAATTTGTTCGATCATGTATCTCAGGCAGACGGCTCGGGTGATGTATATCATGTTGTGTATGCCAGCGGCGGAGGGGGAATGTCCTCGCTCATGCTTTACGGGTATCTCGCGGATCTTAATTCTGCGGACGGTGAAATACCCTCTGCGGGGATATCTGTCAGCGCACTCAGACAGCTCAGCATTAAGGGCGCGCTCTATATGCTCACCGGTGCACCTGTAAAGACGAGCGTTTCCAATACCGTGGCTGTCTCTTATGATAAAGAAGCACTCAGATCTATGGGCTATGACGAGGATAGCCTCGAAGAGCTTGCTTTTGAGGGTATATGGACGCACGATATGATGCACAGACTGATCAAAGAGGCGCCCTCCGCATCATTTATATGCTCGGAGCAGGATATGTACTATCTGTGGCAGGGTATGGGTGCTTTAGCTATGACAAAGGCGACGGGAGACATTCCGCGCGTTTCGATATACGATCCGCGTAACGTCTTTTATTTTGAGCATATACATGATTCCTATTCCGACTTTTCAGCTCAGAGCGGAACACCGCTGTTTAGCGTGGAAAGTATTTCTTCTGCGGAAATGCGCAGAGGAGACGGCGCGGCGATGCTTCCTCTTCCTTCGTTCCACGAGTATGAAGGGTATACCTGTGTGCTTGATTTTGGCAGCACCTTTTTTACGGCTATACCCGCTTGCGCAGGAGAAGCGGCTGATCTATCGGTCGATTATCTCGGGGAGCTTTATTCTGTTTCAATAGATACCACATATGAGGCAGTCATAGATAAGTACAGCTTCGGCAGAGAAAGGATGCTCGATCTTATTCTTAAGTCGAGATATTTCGATTTTCTTGATATGTACGGTATAGGTCATATTATGAGAAGTGCGTTTTCGGTCGATTCGGATAAAGAGGATTTTGACAAGCTGTTGAGGCAGAGAGCGATATTTGCCGAGCAAGCGCTTGATATTGCGCTCAGGCAAACCGTCGCCGATCAATAAGAATAAAAATAAGAATTATATAAAAGGACAGGACAAACAAAATGGCAGAACTTTTTTGTGAAAAGGACAGAAGAACACATTACTGCGGAGAGGTTGACGAGGCACTTACCGGTCAGATAGTAACTGTGCTCGGATGGGTGCAGAGACAGCGTGACCTTGGTGCACTTATATTTATCGACCTTCGTGACAGAGAAGGGATAGTTCAGCTTGCTTTTGATGATAACACCGACAGAGAGGTGTTCAAGAAGGCTTTTGCGACCCGCTCTGAATTCGTTGTCTGCGCTAAAGGAACAGTACGTGCGCGCGGAGAGGGAGCAGTCAATCCCAATCTGAGAAGCGGAAAGGTAGAAATAGCAGTAGATGAGTACAAGATACTTTCCGCTGCTCATACGACCCCCTTTGAGGTGAACGACGATAATAACGTCCGCGATGAGATCGCGCTCAAGTACCGTTACGTAGATCTGCGACGTCCGAAGCTTCAGAGGAATCTCAAAATGCGTCATGATATTGCACGTATCGCTCGTGAGTACTTCTATGACAACGGTTTCTACGAGATAGAGACACCAATGATGATAAAGCCCACTCCTGAGGGAGCGCGCGATTATCTTGTGCCTTCGAGGATCCACAACGGCAAGTTCTATGCTTTGCCTCAGTCGCCTCAGATATATAAGCAGCTTCTGATGCTCTCGGGATTTGACAGATACATTCAGATAGCCAGATGCTTCAGAGACGAGGATCTGCGCGCTGACAGACAGCCTGAGTTTACTCAGATAGACCTTGAAATGTCCTTTGTTACTCAGGAGGACATTATGGAGACTATCGAGGGCTTTATGCGCAGAGTGTTCAAGGAGACGGTCGGATATGAAGTTCCCGCATCCGTAAAGCGCCTAACTTACGCAGATGCAATGAACAAATACGGCTCGGATAAGCCCGATACACGTTTCGGAATGGAGATAACCGATATTTCCGATATCGTAGCGAACAGCGGCTTTTCCGTTTTCTCGGGTGCCGTAGCCGACGGCGGCTCTGTACGCGGAATAGTTGCAAAGGGCGCCGCTGCAAAGCTGACAAGAAAAGAAATAGATAAGCTTATTGAGAAGGCAAAGGGTATCGGTGCAAAGGGTGTAGCTTACATCAGATGGACCGAAGACACGCCTACTTGCTCTTTTGGTAAATTTATGGCAGAGGGTGAACTTGAGGCTATTATGTCTCGTCTCGGATGCGAAAAGGGCGATGCCGCATTCATTCTTGCAGATAAGAATAGAGTAACCCTCCCTGTTCTCGGTATGCTCAGACTTACTATTGCAAAGCAGCTTGATATGATTCCCGACGGCTATGATCTTCTCTGGATCACCGAGTTCCCGTTCTTTGAGTGGAACGAGGAAACCTGCGCATGGGATGCGATGCATCATCCCTTCACCATGCCCTTGGACGAATGTCTCGAATACCTCGACACCGATCCCGGAAAGGTCAGAGCTAAGGCGTATGACCTTGTTCTCAATGGCGTTGAGCTTCTTTCGGGTTCTATCAGAATTACCGATTATGAGCTTCAGGAAAAGATGTTTGACTGTCTCGGACTTACAAAGGAGGAGATCGACTCCAAGTTCGGTTTCCTTGTAGATGCATATAAGTACGGAGCACCCCCTCACGGCGGTGCTGGTATCGGACTTGACAGACTTGCAATGATACTTTGCGGTGCCGACTCGCTCCGTGACGTTATCGCATTTCCGAAAGTCCAGAACGCAAGTGAGCTTATGTCAGGCTGTCCCGCTCCTCAGGAGAAGAAGGCTCTCGACGAGCTCGGAATTGCGTTTGTAGCTTCCGAAGAATGATAGATCAGATAACATAGCCGCACATTTGTGCGGCTATGTTTGAATGGATGTAGTTATGAAAGATACAGAAAAAACCGAAGCCTCGGGTGTGCTTGTAATAAACAAGCATCCAGGCGTTACGAGCCACGATATCGTTAACAAGATAAGACGGATGTATAATACCAAAAGGGTGGGGCATGCAGGTACTCTTGACCCCATGGCGACCGGTGTACTTGTTGTTCTTATCGGAAGAACCGCAAAAGCGAGCGAGTATGCACATACAGCCGATAAGAGCTACCGAGCCGTGATAAAGCTCGGTGTTATCAGCGATACCGAGGACATAACAGGTAATTGCATAAATACGAACGTACCGATTCCCGATGAGGGTACGGTGCTCGAAGCATGCCTCAGCATGCTCGGTAAGAGCATGCAAATCCCTCCAATGTACTCAGCTATAAAGCAGGATGGCAAAAAGCTTTATGAGCTTGCGAGAGAAGGAAAGACAGTGGAACGCGAGCCTCGTGAGATCGAGGTGTACTCGATAAAGGCCGAGAAGATCTCCGATGACGAGTATGCTATCGACTGCAAGGTGTCTAAAGGCACATATATCCGCACTCTTTGCACGGACATAGGAAAAAAATGCGGCTGCGGTGCGGTTATGGCAAAGCTTGAGAGAACTGCCGCGGGCGGATTTGATATCTCAGAGTCATATACAATATCGGAGCTCAATGATCTTGAACCCGATAAGCTGTTTAAAGTGCTTAAGCCGACCGAGTCTCTTTTTTTGAATTATCCGATAGTAAATTTGAGCGGATTCTTTTACAAGCTTTGTTACTCAGGATGCGAGATATACCAGAAAAAGATTAATACCGGATACAATGTCGGGCAATATGTGCGGTTATATTCCGAAAATGGATTTTTTGGAATAGGTCAGGTCAAAGAATATGACAAGGGAACAGCTATAAAATGTGAAAAGCTGTTCGTGCTTTGATGCGAGGTTTATTTGATGCAAAAGAGAACTCACGAAAACGGCGTGGTATATTTCACGTCCGATCTTATAAAAGTCCCTCACGCATTTGCGACACGCCTTGGCGGTGTCAGCACAGAGCCTCATACATGCTCCCTTAACCTTGCTTTCGGCAGAGGAGATGAGGATATAGTTGTGCTCGAGAATCTCCGCAGATTTGGTGATGCAGCAGGCTTCTGCGCCGAGAATGCCGTTTCAATGCCGCAGATACACTCTAACTGTGTGATATATGTAAGCAGAGATATGGCAGGCGCAGGTTATTTCGAGCCTCATACTACCGAATGCGATGGCTATGTTACAAGAGAGCGCGGTATTGCCGTCGGTGTCAGAACCGCAGATTGCGTCCCCATTCTTCTTGCGGATGAGCATTCCGGTGTTATAGGGGCACTTCATGCAGGCTGGCGCGGGACATTCTCTGATATATGTGCTGAGGGAATACAGGAAATGCTGGAGGCGGGCGCCGATCTGTCTCATATCAAAGCGGCTATAGGTCCTTCTATCTGTCGGGATTGCTACGAGGTCGGAGAGGACGTTTATGATGCGGCTTGCTTATGTATGGGAGAGGATGCGGACGGCTTTTTTGCAGCAGGGAAAGAAAAAGGGAAGTACCGCGCTGACCTGAAAGGGGCGAACAGGTATTTACTTATCCGTGCAGGTGTAGATCCCGATAACATTGACGTATCCGAACTTTGTACGTTTGAGTCCCCCGATCTGTTTTGGTCGCATCGTTTAACCGCCGGGAAAAGGGGAACTATGCTCAGTGTAATATGGCTGTAGCAGGTCGAACGCCGTTTAGAAAACCATTAGTTTTTGGATTTTTGTGATAAAAATATTGAAAAAACACACAAAAATACTGATATTTTAAAAAATTACAACATTGTTCAATTGCATTTCTTTTTAATTTTGCTTATAATTATGTAAATATTTATATTATAGA
>JAZMZS010000064.1:0-4189 GCA_045586105.1 Eubacteriales bacterium
GGATACCAGAAGCGCACCGTGGGTATAATAGAAAACGGAAGCTGGGCGCCGACGGCGGCAAAGAAGATGAAGGCTATGCTTGGAGAATGTAAGGATATCAACTTCACCGACACGACCGTCACAGTCCGTTCTGCTATGACCGACGCGAACCGAGAAGAGATCAAGCGTCTTGCTCTCGAGCTCGCGGGCGAGTACAATAAAACCGAAAGTGAGAATGATGGCGTGAAATACGTATGTGAGATCTGCGGCTACGAATACGACGAGTCCGCCGGCGACCCCGATAACGGCATCGCCCCCGGCACAAAGTTCGAAGACCTGCCCGAGGATTGGTCCTGCCCGCTCTGCGGAGTTGGTAAGGAGAATTTCAAGAAGGAAGAGTGATCATAAGCGACAGCTCCACCGTTATGCGAACGGAGCTGTCGCTTTTCTTAATACTATCTTAATACCGGTTGCTTTAATTCTAATATACCCTTAAAAGCTCTTAATGTATAATATAAATTGAAAAGGGAGGGATGTTGGATGCTTAAGGCGTTAGGATATGTTTTATTGACTTGTGCTTCGATCGCCATTATCGTAATGGGATACCTGTTTATGGCAAAAATAGACCGTTTTATCGAGAAAAATCGAGAGGCACAGAAAGAAGAGGAGACAGATGAGGTACAGGAAGATAACGAAGGATAATATTCATGATCATATACTCGTTTGCCTGTCGTCGTCGCCGTCGAACGCAAAGATCATAGGAACGGCTGCTATGATGGCAAAGGCTTTCAGAGCGGATTTTACTGCGCTGTATGTTGAAACGCCGGAAGAAGAGCTGATGGTTGAAGCGGATAAGCGGAGGCTTGCGGAAAATATCGAATACGCCAAGGAATGCGGGGCAGTTGTGACAACTGTCTGCGGAGACGATATCGCCTTGCAAATTACAGAGTTTGCAAGGATATCGGGGGTGACCAAGGTGGTTTTGGGCAGGAGTTCGGTATCTCGCGGAAGATTGATAAAAAAGCAGTCTTTGACCGAAAAGATCATTCGGCTTGCGCCCGAGTTGGATATACATATTATTCCGGACAGCAGTATCGAAGGAAAGCGAAGGAAGAAGCATATTTTCAGCCGAAAGAGCCTGATTAGCTTGATAAAAGAGCTTGCGATCAGTGCTTTGATACTTGGTGCGGCATCGGCAATAGGATTTGGATTTCATTATCTTGGATTTACCGAGGCTAACGTTGTAACAATATATATTCTGGCTGTACTTGTGACGTCTGTGTTGATCGACAGCAAGATCTGCTGGGCGCTGACTTCCGCGGCGGGTGTATTGCTCTTCAACTTCTTTTTTACACAGCCGAAATTTACTTTTCTTGCTTATGACAAGGGTTATCCGCTTACATTCATTGTTATGCTCATGGCATCGCTTATAACCGGAAGCATAGCCGCACGAATGAAAAAGCAGGCAAAGCTTTCAGCACAGGTAGCGTACAGAACGCAGATATTGCTTGATACCGATCAAATGCTTGCAAAGTCAAAGAATGCTGACGAGATACTTGTTGTCGCATCAAAGCAGGTGAGGAAACTTACTTCCCGCGGGGTCATTCTTTATCCGACGTGGAACGGCACTTTCGGAGAAGCTCTGATCTTCGGAGACGAGGAGGAGCGTATTGAGGAATATATTAATGATGACGAAAGGGCTGCCGCTTTCAGAGCTTATGAAAATAATATTCAAACGGGTGCGCCGGGATCGCTCTACAGTGCGGAGTGCATGTATTTCCCCATTGGAATAAAAGATGAAGTCTACGGCGTTATCGGTGTTGTTCCCGGGAAGAAAGCCGACCCGTTTGAGCAGAGTATAATGGTGTCCATTATCGGAGAATGCGCCCTCGCGCTTGAAAACGAGAAAAATATCCGTGAAAAGGAGGAGGCGGCGGTACGGGCAGAAAACGAGCGTTTGCGCGCCGATCTTTTGCGTGCAATATCGCACGATCTGCGCACGCCTTTGACGTCGATCTCGGGAAATGCCGGCAATCTTTTGTCAAATGACGGCTTTTTTGATGAAGCCACAAGAAGACAGATATATTCGGATATTCTCGATGATTCGGTCTGGCTGATCTCGCTTGTTGAGAATCTTCTGTCAATTACCCGTATGGGTGAGGGAAGAGCGAAGATCAACAAGACGGCGGAACTTATGTCCGATGTTATAGATGAAGCACTGAGGCACGTCAATAAAAGAAAGACCGAGCATAGAATAAAGGTTTCGCTTGAAAATGAGTTGATGCTTGCCAATATGGATGCAAGGCTGATTGTTCAGGTGATCGTCAATCTTGTGGACAATGCGATCAAATATACCGACTGCGGCTCAACCATAGAAATATCCGCAAAGCAAGATAACGGTAAAGTTCTCGTATCTGTCAGCGACAACGGATATGGTGTCCCCGATAAAATGAAGGAACAAATTTTTGATCTGTTTTATGTAGGTGATAACAACAGATCGGACAGCAGACGAAGCCTCGGACTCGGACTTGCGCTATGCCGTTCCATAGTAGAGGCGCACGGCGGAAGAATATGGGTCGAAGATAATTATCCGAGAGGCGCGTCCTTCTGCTTTACTTTACAGACAAAGGAGATAGAGATCAATGAATAAACCGCTCATACTTGTCGTTGAGGATGATCCTCCCGTCAGAAATCTGATAACAACAACGCTTAAAGCCCACGGTTACAGATATATCACAGCACATAACGGAAATGATGCGCTTCTTGAGGCGTCGACACATAATCCCGATATACTCCTGCTTGATCTCGGTCTTTACGATATTGACGGTATGGAGGTCATCGGTAAAGTCAGAGGCTGGTCGGAAATGCCGATAATTGTTATCAGCGCACGAAGTGAGGACAGGGATAAGATCGATGCTCTTGATGCGGGCGCCGATGATTATCTTACAAAGCCGTTTTCGGTAGAAGAGCTGCTTGCGAGGATCAGGGTAAGCCAAAGAAGACTGAATTCGAGCGGAAATCAATCCTCGGGAACAGTTTTTGTGAATGGTGAGCTTAAGATCGATTATGCCGCCGGTTGCGCTTACATACGCGGAGAGGAGATGCATCTGACACCGATAGAATATAAGCTCTTGTGCCTTTTGTCGAAGAATATCGGCAAGGTACTGACACATACTTATATTACGCAAAAGGTATGGGGGAGCACTTGGGAGAAGGATGTCGCATCATTGCGCGTATTTATGGCTACTCTTCGGAAAAAGCTTGAGAGAGCCGAGGGATCGACACAGTTCATACAAACACATATCGGTATTGGATATAGGATGATAAAGGTGGAATAAATGAAAAACTATTCTGTAATAACAGATTATATCAAAGATCTGGCAGATCTTTCCGACAGAAATAACGGGATCAAGCCCGAAATGTACGAAACTTATGACGTTAAGCGAGGACTGCGTGATATAAACGGCAACGGTGTTGTTGCCGGGCTTACCGAGGTCTCCCGTATCAAAGCGAAGGAGAAGGACGCAGATGGAAATGAGATCCCCTGCCGCGGAGAACTTTATTACCGAGGCATCGATCTCAAGGACATTGTATCCGGATTCCTTGATGAGGGCCGCATGGGATTTGAGGAGACGGTATTTTTGCTTCTGACATCAAAGCTACCAAACCGCAAGGAGCTTGCGGATTTTAATGCGCAGCTTTCCGCATACCGTGATCTGCCGAAATTCTTCGTATCCGATATGATCCTTAAGGCTCCCGGCAAGGATATGATGAATATGCTTTCGCGCGGCGTGTTGGCACTTTATGCCTATGATGAAAGCCCCGATGATATTTCAACGCCCAACGTGCTCAGGCAGTGCTTGCAGCTCATAGCCGAATTTCCGTTGCTTGCTGTCTATGGGTATCATTCCTTTATGCACTACCATAACGGAAGCAGTCTCTTTATCCACTATCCGAAAAAGGAGCTTTCAACTGCAGAAAACCTGCTCTATATCCTCCGTGAGGACGGTGAATACACTCCGCTTGAAGCCAAGCTTCTTGATCTTGCGCTCGTTTTGCACGCCGAGCACGGAGGAGGAAACAATTCGACCTTTACAACGCACGTTGTGACTTCTTCGGGTTCGGATACCTATTCAGCGATATCTGCGGCTCTTGGGTCGCTCAAGGGCCCCCGCCACGGAGGCGCGAATATCAAGGTCGTTCAGATGTT
>JAZMZS010000065.1:0-1821 GCA_045586105.1 Eubacteriales bacterium
TAGCGCAGATGTATCAGGAGGAAGGCGCAAGCGCAATGAGCGGCTGTCTCCCCAATATCGTTCCTTTTATCCTGCTTATCGGCTACTACGGCGTTATGCGCCAGCCCCTTACTTATATGTGGCACGTCGCCAAAGACAAGATACTTGAGATAGGTACTGTCTTGAAGGATGCAGGCATTGCCGCTTTGGAAAAATTCGATCCTGCCGTCAATTCCTCGCTTATGAATTATGAGCTTCAGATCGCTCAGGAAATGACTCAGCACGCGGACAAGCTCACAGGTATCGACCTTGGTTCTACCTCTATGTCCATAAGCTCTCTTATTGACAAGATCGATTTCAACTTCCTCGGCATGGAATTTTTCAATCTCGCCGCCGTTCCCAACATCAAAGAATTCAATTTCATTTGGTTCTTGCCCTTTATCGCGGCGATTACTACCCTGCTCTCCACTCTTTTCACAATGAAGACATCACCGTCCTCCGCAGACAGTCAGCAGAACAACTGCATGATGCGCGGTATGATGTTCGGTATGCCCATTCTCACTCTCTGGATAGGCTTTACTATGCCTTCCGCTATGTCCTATTATTGGATCCTTTCCAACATTCTCGGTGCTATTCAGTCTTACATTATGCCCAAGCTTATACGCGACAAAAAATCAGGCGTAGATCAAGAGCTTGTTGAGCAAAGACGCACACAGAGAAATGCTATTCGTCAGGCAGGTCTTAAGCATACTTTTGCAGAAAATCAGGCAGCCCTTCCTGCAAAGAAGAAAAATAAGAAGTAATTTACTCGGAGGAAACAGCTTTGAAAAAGGAATATATCGCAACCGGCAAAACGATCGATGAAGCAATTGCCAAGGGTTGCGCAGAACTTAATATCAATCCCGACTCAGTTGAAAAAGAAGTTATTACTCGCCCGAAATCCGGCTTCCTCGGTATCGGTGCGACAGATGCTAAAGTAAAGCTCATTTATGAGGTTTCCGATTCTTACAAGGTTCGCGACTTTTTGAATACCGTTTTTGAAAAGATGAATCTCGACGTTGACGCCGCTTTCGAAGAAGATAACAACAGCGTTCACGTAACTCTTTCCGGTGAAAACATCGGTATCATTATCGGTCATCGCGGCGAAACTCTCGATTCCCTTCAGTATCTTGCAACGCTCGTTGCAAACAAGGATTCCGGCGCAAGATACAGAGTTACTATCGATACGGAAAATTACAGAGTTAAACGCGAAGAAATACTTACAAAGCTCGCTAAGAGACTTGCCATCAAGGCAGTTAAGACCCAGTCCAACGTGACATTGGAGCCCATGAGCGCAAACGAGCGCCGCATCATCCATTCCGCTTTGCAGGAATTCTCCGGTGTTTCTACTCATTCTATCGGCGAAGAGCCTCGCCGCAAGGTCGTTATCACTTACGATACAAACTATGCAGGCGATAATCCCGAGGTTGAAAACAGCACCTACTCTCCCGACGCTCCCCGTAAAGCACGTTTTTCCGGCGAACGCAAGGGCGGTCGCTCCGATAAGGGCGGCAGAGGCGGTCGCGGCGGCAGAGGATCCCGCAATTCTCACTCCGCTCCCCGCAGTGCAGCTGCTCCTTCTGCTCCCAATCCTGACCGTATCAGCCGCATGACAGATGCGGAGCGCAAAGCTAACGGCATCGACCTTTAATCAGACGTTTAAATTGCACCGTTCGGCAGAGTTGCCGAACGGCGCAAATGTATATCGGCAAAATTGTAAAAAAATCTATATGCGCCCGTAGCCCAGTGGATAGAGCGTTCGGCTCCGACCCGAAAGGCCGCTGGTTCGACTCCAGTCGGGCG
>JAZMZS010000066.1:0-3892 GCA_045586105.1 Eubacteriales bacterium
CCCCGATAACATGGCTGCAGGCCCCGCTTCCTACGGTATGACCGATACTATGGGACGTATGCACTCGGACGCTCAGTTCGCAGGCTCGTCCTCCGTTCCCGCTCACGTAGAAATGATGGGTCTCATCGGCGCAGGTAACAACCCGATGGTAGGTATGACTGTTGCTGTAGCAGTTGCTATCGAAGAGAACGCAAAGTAAATCGCACGGCGATTTACAATGAAATTTGCCCGCTCGGGCAAGTGAAATTCGCATAAGCGAATGAAATGCTGTTGCATGAAATGAGCCTCGGAGTTCTCCGAGGCTCGTTTTGAAAGTATGGGCAAATCCCATTTCATGTACGAGCGTAGCGAGTACATTTCATGACGAAGTCATTTCATGTCACGCAAGTGACATTTCATCAAAAAGGAGATTACGAATATGTCAGATAATGCCCTCGTTGATTTATCAATGGATTTTGCTGTATACATAGTAACGGTGTGCAATGATCTGAAAGGCAAGTCCCCTCTTGTCAATCAGCTTTTGCGAAGCGGGACAAGCATCGGCGCAAATATACACGAAGGTAATTACGCACAAAGCAAGGCGGATTTTGTATCTAAGCTTCAAATTGCTCTCAAGGAATGCTATGAAAGCGAGTATTGGCTAAAGCTCTTTGTGAGAACAAGCCTTATTTCCGAGGAAATATACTCAAAGGCGCAAAACGATTGCGGCAAAATACGCCGAATGCTGATTTCATCCATAAATACAACAAAGCAAAGATATAACCTGCAATGAAATTTGCCCGCTCGGGCAAGTGAAATTCGCTTACGCGAATGAAATGCGCACGCTGCCAAATGAGCCTCGGAGTTCTCCGAGGCTCGTTTTTGTTAAAGGATCAATAAAACAAAAGAGACTTTTTCGTTTTGATAACGAAAAAGTCTCTTTTTTTGTAGAAAACGCGGACGTTGCCTGTGCGTCGCTTTATTCTATTTCTTCGGTATCCATATTACAAAAGCTGCATCTATCTCGCTCTGCGGGGTGTTCTTCAGAGAGGCGGAACCCTTCTTTGACAGATTAAAGGCGCGGTGTGTATAGTCCGCCCACCATTGCTCTGTAACTATGACCCTGGCGGACGAGGTAATTGCAGGTCGGCTTGACTGCACTCCCGTGTCTTTCCATGCTTCAGGTCTGTATTGCCAGCCGTCAGAGAGCTCTATTATACTACCGACGGGAAGCCGGTCACGTGTGAGCATTTCAGTGGCATAAAAACTGCCGCTGTTGGATGCGGTGGTAACTACTTTATGGTGGTTTGTGCTATGCGAGGAGTACCAATATCCGTGCGGGGTCCAGACAAGCTCGAGCTTTGTGTAATTGCTGTAATCAATTGCGGGCTCGACGGTATATTCTGACTTTGTTACCTTGCCCGGCTCCTTAGTTGCGTTCACCGCTGCCTCTATTGCTACCTTTTTCATGTTTTCATCTACTCCCTCAGGAGCATAGCCGACGTTCTCCACAGACAAGCCTGTGAGCTTTGACACAAATGTCAAGCCTGCAATATATCTGCCAAGATCACGTGTCAGATGATATCCGTCCCGTGTAAGATTGTCTCCAATATATGAGGTGCGGGCATTTTGGATCGCCGTTCCTGTCGGAGATATAAGATATATATCGTGATTTGTCTTTATCTTCTTGTCTGCTGTATTGACTATTGCGTTGAACATAGTCATCTGGTCTTTGTTATATTTGGCAAAGTCATTATGCGTGCTGTTCTGCTGGTATGCCCATGTCATATTCCACACGATCTTTGCATCGGGACAAAGGGACTGTACATAATTGATAAGATAATCAAGCTGTGCATACGTGCTCTCAATGCCGCTCGAGCCGCTTGCCTGCTGAAGAGAGATAAAGTCCCAATTCTGTGCTTTTATGGCACTGCTCATCTTGTATCCTGCGGCGGTAGTCCATGTACCGCTTGTGTTTGTGCGGTATTCGTATGCACCCTTGTTAGCTCTTGCATTCTCTGCATGAGTGTTAAGCGAACACCCCCCGATATAGAGATTCCCTAAAGATATACTCTCCACACCCAAGCTCTGTGCGATATGATAAACGTACTGCATAGTATCATCGGAAAAGCTGTTTCCTATCGTAAGTATCTTCAACTTGCCGTCATCCTTCCAGTTTTGATCAGGTGTGCCTTGCGGCTCGTTTGACGTCGAGCTATCCTCATCCGAGGACGTATCCTCCTTGCTTGTGTCGTTTGTGTTGTTGGTATCGGTGCTTTCGCTTGCCGTGTCGTTTGATACCTGCTTTCCGCATCCTGCAAAGCATCCTGCAACACACAGGCTCACCAATACAAGTGAAATGAGCATAAGATGGCTTATTCTTTTCATACCGTCTTTCTCCTCAGTCCTCAATACCTAATTTTTTGCCGAATTCCCGAACATCAACGACACTGCCGCAAAGGCGCGCTTCCTCGGCAGCAAATCCTATCAGATGATTATCGACGGAGATGCCTATCTCGGCAATATCGAGTCCCTTGTATTCACCGATAAGATAATCGTATAGATCGTATACTATACCGAAGTCACCGCCTCCGTGGCCGCCCACTATACTCTCGTCGGTATCCACGAGCGGAACCGACTGCCATTTTCTGTCGGTGAGGGTAAAGACGGTGATCTCGGGTCTGGATGCGTGGGCGTAAGCTTCACCCTTCGTTCCGTAGATACGCGTGTATCTGCCGCCGCCGTTGAAGGCGTTGAAGGTGAGCTGTGCGGTAGCACCGCCCTCGAACTGCATGCTTACGACCTGATGATCGGGCACGTTGTTGTTAGCGTGGAATACGCACAGTCCGTAATCGGTATTGTCAAGAGCCTCGCGGTATTCCTCCTCGGTAAAGCCCTCGTGCGTTGCAACTGCACGGCGGAAATACGGCTTGTACCACATGTTATAGGGATCATTCACATAAGTCAAAAAGCAGTCGTAAGGGCACTTCTCCCGCACGGGGCATTCTCCCGACGAGCAGCGGACGGGCGCGCCCTCGGGGGCATTCTTTTCGTTAAAGTAAGTAAGCTCACCAAAGGAAGATACCTTACTGCAGGGCTTTCCGACGAGCCATTGAATTATATCGAGATCGTGGCAGGTCTTTGCGAGCACGATCGGCGTCGTTTCGTCCGAATCGTGCCAGTTTCCTCTTACGTAGCTGTGGGCAAAATGCGTGTCGCCGATAGCCTCTACCTGATCGACCGACATGACCTCGCCTATCATTCCGCTTTCGATTATGCTTTTGAGCGTTTTGTAAAACGGCGTATAGCGGAGCACGTGGCAGACAAGCGCCCGAACACCTCTCTTCTTTGCTGCTATGGCTATGTCGGCGCATTCCTTTGCAGTCTGCGCGACCGGCTTTTCAAGAAGGATATCATAGCCGAGCTCGATCGCTTTCATCGTCGGCTCGTAGTGGCGGTTGTCGTTGGTTGTGATCATGGCAATATCTGCAAACTTCGGCTCTGCGAGTATCTCTTCCCAGCTGTTGTAGCATCGCTCGCTTGGAATATCGAACTTTCTTGCAAATTCTGCCCTCTTGAACTCGTGTGGCTCGGCAACTCCCACGACCTTGTACTTTTCGGGCATTTTCTTCATAATTCCGGAGTAGGTATTTCCTCTCGCTCCCGCACCGATCACTATTACCTTAAGCTGCTTCACGTCTGCACCTCCATAAGCTCTCGTCCTCGGACGTTTTAATAAGTTTATTATATTACCGTCTCGCTGTCTTGTCAATGGTTATTGATGCACCGCACCGGCAGCAGAGTGCATTTTATAGCTGCAAAACGGTACGACCGTCCTTCACCGTGAAGCGTTCTCGGAAAACAGGCGTGTTATATAGGTCTATATTGACAATGACAATAACAGAGTGCTACA